>NZ_JBEXLL010000078.1:0-31308 GCF_040609955.1 Nocardia sp. NPDC004568 | reverse complement strand
GAAAATCAGAGTCTGCAACGGGCCCAACTCACCCAGCCACTCCAACGCCTCCGTCATCAGCGATACCGGCCTTCAACCCGATCAAACACGGTCAGACCGACACTCCCCGACGGTCCCGGAACCGCCGCACAAAACCAGCCACATACTCCGACGCAGCCACCGCCGTCGACGAACGCTCCACCACACCATCGTCGGCGATATAAAACACCGCCCGATCCAAAGCAATCTCCCCCGCAGACACCGGAGCCCACACCCGCCAACCCACCTCGACCCGCTCCGCGGTCAACCGCGACAACGGGTACCCGGTCGTATCCCAACCCCGACCCAGAATGTAGGCACGAACCGCGCCGACAGCGTTCCGCCTCGACCGGTGTGGTCCTTCGGTGTCTTCCACCGTGCGTGCGAGCGAGGACCGGGACGACGCCCGGTCCGCCGCCGGATACGGTGTGGTCGGTTCCGCGCACCCTGCATCGTCCTCGGTAGAAAGACCCCAAAACGCACGCCGGACCACGTCAGGCGGGCGAACCCCGACGTCGCCGATGGCGTTTCTCGAATCCGGGTGCGTAGCTCGGGACAGCGATCGACGACGAGTGCACCACGACACCGGCATCGGCGACAGGGCAGGTCGCCCGACCGACCGCGATCTCGCCGTGTGAAACCGGCACATAAGCCATCCACCCCACATCGGGCCGATCGGCCTGCATCTGCGACAGCGAATAGCCGGTCATGTCCAGCCCCCGATCCTGTACGTACTCACGTACACGGGCGATGGCATCCGATTCCGCCGTCAATCGCGCACCTTCCTGTGTAATCGCGTTGCCGGACTTGACGATTGTCCGAGCAGGCAGGGGAGTAGATCCATTTTCCACGCTCGCGGATGTCGCGCATACAGGCGAAATCGCCAGCCGTTTATGCATCCGGCCATGCAGATGCCTGGCGGATCTGCACGACACGGCCCGGACCGATGAACAACACTCGTGTGTGGTCCCAGTTGCGCTTGTTGTTCGTCTGGGCCGCAGGACGGTTATATGCCCGGCCGCGCCGCACACGCCTACCATCGTGACCACCCCGACACCGAGCTTCATCTGCTGCGCGGCGGTCATTGGCTGCTCGAAACCGATCTCGACGAAATGGTCGGCCTGATTCGTAGTTTCCTACACCGAGTGCCGTAACGGCCACTGTGGCCGGCGTCCGAACGGGCCGCGAGCTGGACGGACTGCCTGGGAATTGCGGGATGTCCGAGAGCGGCGGTGGCCGGGAGCTGTTCCGATGCTGATGAAGGACCGGGTGGACCTGGCCGGGCGCCATCGACGGTGGCCGGTCGCGCGTCCTCGCTCACCACCGGGACACTGCTTGGCCTACTTGCCTACACCCGATATGCATATTCGGGCATGCATTCGCAATAGTTTTGGTGATAGCGTTCATGTATGGGTTTCGGGGCGGACCCGAAGGTTCGCGGGATCGCCTCGGCGTGGCTCGTTGTCTGTTCGGGGACGTGCCGGGCCGAGGGAGTGTGTGGCCGGGCCGAACCTGTGCCGGACCGGACGGCGTCGCGATGACGGTCACGGTACTGCTCGGTGGTGATGTGATGCTGGGTCGCGGCGTGGACCAGATCCTGCCGCGGCCGGGAGCTCCGGAACTGCGGGAGCCGTGGGTCCGGGATGCCCGGCGCTACGTCGAACTGGCCGAGTGGGCACACGGCGCGGTGCCGCGGCCCTGCGGCTACGACTGGGTGTGGGGTGAGGTGCCGGGTCTGGTGGCCGACCTGGAGCCCGAGGTGCGCCTGATCAACCTGGAAACCGCGATCACCGCGGATGGTTGCTTCGCCCCCGGCAAGGCTATCCACTATCGGATGCAGCCCGGCAATCTGCCGGCGCTCACCGCGTTCGCCCCCGACGTCTGTGCGTTGAGCAACAACCATGCCCTGGATTTCGGTATCGGCGGATTGCTGGACACCCTCGACGCACTGGCCGGCGCGGACATCCTAGCCGTGGGCGCGGGCGCCGACCTGACCGCAGCGCAGCGGCCCGCCGCGGTGCCTCTGCCGGACGGACGCCGGGTCCTGATCGCGTCCGTATCGACCCGGTCCAGTGGTGTACCACCGGATTGGGCGGCTGCCCCCGGCCGGGCCGGTGTCCGGCGCATCGACCATCCCTCGGTGCGGCACGCCGACGAGATCGCGGCGCACCTGGCGGCCCACCGGCGTGACGGTGACCTCACGATCGTCTCGGTCCATTGGGGATCCAACTGGGGATATGGAATCGGTCTGAGCGAGCGGCAGTTCGCGCACCGCCTGATCGATGCCGGTATCGATATCGTGCACGGCCATTCCGCGCACCATCCCCGGCCGATCGAGATCCACCGGGGCAGGCCGATCCTGTACGGATGCGGTGATGTGATCGACGATTACGAGGGGATCGGCGGCCACGAGTCCTACCGGCCCGATCTGCGGCTGCTGTATCTCGTCACGCTCGATCCCGGGGGTTCGGCCATGCTGCGAATGCTGCCTTTGCGGGTCCGTCGCATGCGGCTCGAACGCCCGGGGCGATCGGAGACGCAATGGCTCCGGATTCGGCTCGCCGAGATCAGCCACCACTTCGGCACCCGGGTCGAGATCGGGCCCGACGACCTGCTGACTGCCTGCCCGGCGACGTGACGCTCGAAAGACCGGATGGAACGTGAACGGGGGAGGTCGGTCGTCGAGCGTTGATTTCCACTTCGAGTAGGTCTCGAAGTGGCGGAAGTGGCGTGAAGGCAAGTCGCCGCCCTCGGCCGGGTCGTCGATCAACGCAGCCACGACGTGACCACTGCGGTTGGCGTGACGAGGATGTTGGCGCCGGTTTCGTGCTGGTAGGTCGCCTCGTCGCTCCGGAAGTTCTCCGCTGCGAGTTCACGCGCTTCGTTCGGATTCCGCGCAGCGGATCACGGTGGATAGGCCGTGCGCTGATCACGCCGGGCGGGTGCCGAGCCGTCGGGCCGGGATCAGCTCTGGAGGCCGGTGGATGCGCAAGGGCGGGAGGTTGCCCGCGTAGCGTTCGACCTGGACCAGGCAGCTGTTGGCCGCCGGCCCCTGGGCCAGCGAACTGGTGCCGATATCGCGGGTGACGGTGTTCGGGTTGCCGTGGACGTCCAGCGATTCCGGATCGGCCGGGTCCAGCGGGTCGTACCAGGCGCCGGTGGCCATGTGCACGACGCCGGGCCGGACCGCGTCGGTGAGCCGGAGACCCGCGAGAAGAGCGCCGCGATCGTTGAAGACGCGGACGATATCGCCGTCGCGCAGGGCGCGGGCGGCGGCGTCGGTGGGGTGCATACGCAGGGGTTCGCGGTCGCGGATCTTGGATTCCCGGCTGGTGGCGCCATAGTCGAGCTGGCTGTGCAGGCGGGTGGCGGGCTGGTGGGAGAGCAGGTGTAGCGGGAAGCATTGCGCGCGAGGGCTGCCGAGCCATTCCCGGGCGGGGAACCAGGCGGGGTGACCGGGGCAGTCGGAACAGCCGAAGTCCGCGACGGTGCGGGAGAAGATCTCGATCCGGCCCGACGGTGTGCCGAGCGGATAGCGGTCCGGGTCGTCACGGAAACGTTCGAGCGCGTGGCGGCTTTCGGGAAGCCGAGGGCGCAGGTCGATCGGCGCGCCGGACCGGAATTCGCTGTAGGCGGGGAGGGTGATGTCGGTGGCGGCCGCGTTGTCGGCGGTGGTCTGCCACAGATGTTCCACCCACTGCCGCGCGGTGCGGCCCTCGGTGAAGCGCGCGCCGAAACCCAGCCGGTCGGCGAGGGCGGCGAAGATCGCGTAATCGTCGCGCGCCTCCCGGTAGGGCGGCAGGACCGCGCGCATGGGGGAGATCCAGTGATCGACCCGGGCGGCGGCGAAATCCTCCCGCTCCTGGGCGGCGGTGCAGGGCAGCACGATATCGGCGAGACGCGCGGTGGCGGTCCAGCCGATCTCGTGGACGACGACCGTCCGCGGCCGGGTCCAGGCGCGGCGCAGCCGGTTGAGGTCCTGATGGTGGTGGAACGGATTGCCGCCGGCCCAATAGATGAGGTCGATGGGCGGATAGGTGAGGACGCGGCCGTTGTAGGCGACGGTCTCGCCGGGGCGTTCCAGCATATCGGTGAGCCGCGCCACCGGAACCACGTCGGCGACGGGATTCGGCGGCTGCGGCAGGGCGGCGATCTCGAACGGCAGGTGACGCCGCTGCATCCCGTTGGTCATTCCGCTGCCGGTACCCATGAGAACGCCACCGCCGGGCAGGCCGATATGGCCGAGGGCGGCGGCCAGTGCCCAGGCGGCCCAGTAGGTCTGTTCCCCGTGTTCGGCGCGCTGCAGGGCGTAGGGCAGCCCGATCACGCAGCGTTCCCGGGCCAGCAACCGGGCCAACTCCCGGATCTCGGCGGCGGGTACCTCCGACAGCGCGGCCGCCCATTCCGGGGACTTCGGTTCGCCGTCCGCGCGCCCTGTCACATAGTCGGCGAAACGGTCGAAACCGACGGTGTAGCGGTGCAGGAAGGCCCGGTCGTGCAGATCCTCGGTCAGGAGTGTGTGCACCAGGGCCAGCATGATCGCCACATCGCTACCCGGCCGGCACGGGATCCAGCGGGCGGCGAGCACCGGCTCGAGGTCGTCGCGGACGGGGCCGATATTGATGGTGTCGACACCGGCGGCGCGGAGGGCCGCGAGATGGTCGCGATAGCCGTGGGCACCGAAGCTACCCGGGTTGACCTGCGCGTTCCGGGCCGCGCCGCCGCCGAAGAAGACGATGCGGGCACAGTGTCGCGCGATCTCCGCTGTGGTGGGGGACTGCCGGGCCGCGTGGTAGGCGTTCATCCCGAGCACATGCGGGATGGTGACCTCCGCGGCGGCGAACGAATAGGTGTCCACCGAGGCGGTGTAGCCGCCGAACATGCGGAGGAAGCGGTGGATCTGCCCCTGGGCGTGGTGGAACCGGCCGGCGCTGGCCCACCCGTAGGACCCACCGTAGATCGCGCGGTTGCCCGCGCGTTCCCGGGTGGATCGCAGGGCGCCGGCGGCGATATCCAGCGCCTCGTCCCAGTCGACCTCCACGAACGGTTCGCGGCCCCGGCCCGAGGTGTCGCTGTGCTCGCGGTCCCGGTAGTAGCCCAGCCGGACGGCGGGCCGGGCGATCCGGTGATCGGGGTCGTGCGTGGCAGTGAGTGAGCGGCCGATCGGCGAGGGGTCGGGGTCTGTCCCGGCGGGGGTGACGCGGAGTTCGCCGTCGCCGGTGCGGTCGATCAGGAAGTTGCCCCAGTGTGTCGCGGTCGGGAGCGGCTGCGTCATCGTTGTCCTTCGAGCGGGGGTGTACTGGGTTCTGGGTCATCGATCACCGTACGACCGGGTCGTCGTCCGGAGCCGGTCGTGGGGTGGGAGAGCTGCGGGATCCGGACTCCGAGCGGGCCCGGCCCGGCGAGGCGGGTGACCACCGTGGGGGACCTGTCGGCGGGCCGCCCGGCGATTGCTATCTTGAACGTCGTTCAAGTCATGGTGTGGTGGAGGTTTCCGGTGAGCGGTATCGACGACGAGCGGAAGTCGCGGCCGGGTATCACCGCACGCGATATGGCACAGATCGCGGTGTTCGCCGCGTTGATCGCCGCACTCGGCCTGCCGGGTGCCATCACGGTCGGAATCAGCGGTGTGCCGATCACCGTGCAGACCCTCGGTGTCATCTTGGCCGGGGCGGTGCTGGGACCGCGCAAGGGTACGGCCGCCGTGGCGGTCTTCATCGCCCTGACCGTCATCGGGCTGCCGCTGCTGTCGGGCGGCCGCACCGGGCTGACCGCGCTGGCCGGCCCGAGCGCCGGCTATCTGGTCGGTTGGATCCCGGCGACGCTGTTCATCGGGTTGCTCACGGCCCGGATCGTGCCGAAGTACCCGGTACTGCCCGCGCTGTTGATCAACGCGGCCGGCGGGATCGTGGTGATCTACTTCTTCGGGACCCTCGGACTGCTGCTGCGCACCGATATCACGCTGTGGCCGGCGATCACCTCGAACGGCGTGTATCTGCCCGGCGATCTGCTGAAGGTGGTGGTCGCGACGATGGTGGCCAAAGGCGTGCACCGCGCCTACCCCGGGTTGATCCGTGCCTAGCCCGGAACTCGGCGGTACCGGCGACGCGCCCGCGCTCGATCTCGGCGGACAGCGGTACAGCTACGCCGAACTCGATCGGGCGGTCGACCGCTGGATCGACGGGCACGCGCCGGGCCCGCGTGGATACGACGCGTCCACCCTCCCGGTCGCCGAAGCGCTGATCTGCGTCTGCGCCGCCGCGCGGTGCGGTGTCCCGGTCGCCGTGGAGGACCCTGCCACGCGCCCCCACCGCACCGAATGGCCGGCCGAGGCGTTCCTGCTGGTCGCCACCTCGGGGTCGACCGGGCGGCCGCGGCCGCTGGCCCGCACGGCCGCCTCCTGGTACGACAGTTTTCCGGCCTTCACCGCGCTCACCGGAGTCACCGCCGCCGACCGGGTGCTGCTCACCGGGCCGCTGCACGCGACGATGCATCTGTTCGGGGCCCTGCACGCGCTGTGGTGCGGGGCCTGCGTCACCGACGACCCGCGGCAGGCCACCACCGTGCACGCTGTCCCGGCGGTACTGCGCGAGGTCGTGCGGACCGCGCCCGAACTGCGCACCGCCGTCGTCGCCGGTATCGCGGCCGACCCCGGCGCGCTCGCGGCCGCGCGCCATCTGCGTGTCGTCGAGTACTACGGCTCCTCCGAGGTCTCGCTGGTCGCCGCCCGGCGGGTGCCGGAACCGCTGCGGTTGCTCGACGAGGTGGACGCGGAGATCCGCGACGGGTTGCTCTACGTCCGGTCGCCCTACACGGTGCTCGGAGCGCCCGAATGGTTCGGTGTCGGCGATCTGGCCGTCCTCGGGGACAACCGGGAGATCGCGGTCCGGGGCCGGGGCGAGGCGGTGATCAATGTCGGTGGCACCACCGTCGTCGCCGAGGATGTGGAGCGGGTACTCGGCGGTATCGACGGTGTGGTGGCGGCCGCGGTGATCGGTTCGGAGCACGCGGTGTTCGGCGAAACCGTCACGGCAGCAGTGCAATTAAACGGTATCGCGATCGAGGAGGTGCGGCGGCGGGCGCGCGGGCTGTTGAGCCGGGAAGCGGTGCCACGGCGCTGGGTGCGGGTCGGTGAACTCCCCACCACGACCGCCGGGAAGGTCGCCCGCGGCCGATTGAAAGACTTGCTGGCGTGAGTGCTGTTCCTGTTCTGGTCGCCGCCCGGCGCACCCCGATCGGCACGGCCGGGCACGCGTTCGCCGGACTGACCGTGACCGATCTGGCGGCCCCGGTCCTGCGGGCCGTGGCCGGGGAGTTGCGCGCGGCCGGGGTGGACGACGAGATCGACGATGTGGTGCTGGGCAACTGTCTGGGCCCCGGCGGGGACCCGGCCCGGGTCGCGGCGCTGCGCGCCGGACTCGGGACGCAGGTACCCGGCGTCACCGTCGACCGGCAGTGCGGTTCCGGGCTGGACGCGGTGATGCAGGCCGCGCTGCGGGTGCGCAGCGGCGCGGACGGGTTGATCCTCGCCGGCGGTGTCGAATCGGCGAGTACCGCGCCGTGGCGGTTCTGGCCGCCGGAGCCGGAACGGGAACCGGTGCGCTATACCCGCGCGCCCTTCGCGCCCGAGGGTTTTCCGGACCCGGATATGGGCGTCGCCGCCGACGATCTCGCCCGCCGCCGCGGTATCGGCCGGGAGCGGCAGGACGACTATGCCGCTCGCTCCCATGCCCGCGCCGCCGCCACCGATTTCGGCGCGGAGCTGGTGTCCGTCGCCGGGGTGAGCCGGGACCAGCGCATCCGGCCGGGGATGACCGCGCAGCGGCTGTCCCGGTTGCGGCCCAGCTTCGGCGCCGGTGGCACGGCGACCGCGGGCAACTCCTGCGGGATCTCCGACGGTGCCGCCGTGCTGGCCGTGACGAATGAGACGCGTGCGGCCGGGTTGCCCGCCCTGCGGATTCTCGGTTCGGCGGTGAGTGGTTCGGATCCCGCGCTGCCCGGGCTGGGGCCGGTACCGGCGATCCACAAGGTGTTGCGCCGCACCGGCCACTCGGTGTCCGATCTCGGCATCGTGGAGATCACCGAGGCCTTCGCCTCGGTGGTGCTGGCCGTGGCCGACGAACTGGGCCTGGACGAAACGATTCTCTGCCCGGAAGGGGGCGCGATCGCCATGGGCCATCCCTGGGGCGCCTCGGGCGCGGTCCTGCTGGTGCGGCTGGCGAGCCAGATGCTCCGGCCGGACGGGCCCGCCCTGGGACTGGCGGCCTGTGCCATCGGCGGCGGTCAGGGAATCGCCGTACTCGTGGAGAAGATGCGATGAGCGAGATCGTCTTCGACGCGGTGAGTCACCGCTACGGTGAGCGCCGGGTCCTGCGCGAGGTGGATCTGCGGATCACCGAGCGGCGGGTCGGCATCATCGGCGCCAACGGATCCGGGAAATCGACACTGGCCCGGATGATCAACGGTCTGCTGGCCCCGACCTCGGGCACCGTGACCGTGGACGGTCTCGACGCCGTGAAGAAGGGTGCGCGGGTCCGGCGCAAGGTGGGGTTCGTGTTCACCGACCCCGATTCCCAGATCGTCATGCCGACGGTCGCCGAGGATCTGGCGTTCTCGCTGCGGCGCACCGGCCTGAGCAGAGCCGAGATCGCCGGGCGGGTGGCCGAGATGCTGGACCGTTTCGGTCTCGCGGCGCACGCCGAACATCCGTCCCATCTGCTCTCCGGCGGGCAGAAGCAGTTGCTGGCACTGGGCGCCGTCCTCATCCGGCGCCCGGAGGTGATCGTGGCCGACGAGCCGACCACCCTGCTGGATCTGCGCAACGCGCGTGCCGTGGCCGCGGCGCTCGATTCGGTGGACCAGCAGGTGATCGTGGTGACCCATCAGCTCGGCCTGCTGGACAGTTTCGAACGGGTGATCGTCGTCGACGAGGGCGCCGTGGTCTTCGACGGCACTCCCGCCGCGGCCGTCCCCGCCTACCGGGAGTTGATCGAGTGATCGGGCTGTATCTTCCCGGCCGCTCGCTGCTGCACCGGATGCCCGCCGGTGTGAAACTGCTGTCGCTGCTCGTGATCATCGTGGCGGCGACCGTTCTCGTACGGACCCCCGCGCAGGCCGGGGTTGTCGCGCTCGCCGTCGCCGCGCTGTTCGCGCTCGCCCGGATCCCGTGGCGGGTGGCGCTGGCCCAGCTACGGCCGGTGGTGTGGATGCTGGCGCTCATCGCGGTGGTCCAGGTCCTGACGACCTCGCCCGCGCGCGCCACCGTGGTGTGCGGGCTGCTGCTGATCTCGGTCGCGCTCGCCGCGCTGGTGACCCTGACGACCCGGGTCACCGAGATGCTGGACGCCGTCACCCGGGGACTCCGCCCACTGCGCCGTCTCGGTGTCGACCCCGACCGTATCGGCCTGCTGCTGGCCTTGGCGATCCGCTGTGTGCCGCTGCTGGCCGAGATAGTCCGCGAGGTGGCCGACGCGCGGCGCGCGCGGGGACTGCAGTGGTCGGTGACCGCCCTGGCCACTCCGGTGCTGGTCCGGGCGCTGCGCACCGCCGACGCGATGGGTGACGCGCTGGCCGCCCGC
Organism: Nocardia sp. NPDC004568; assembly: GCF_040609955.1. Lineage (NCBI taxonomy): Bacteria > Bacillati > Actinomycetota > Actinomycetes > Mycobacteriales > Nocardiaceae > Nocardia > Nocardia sp. NPDC004568. The sequence continues at coordinate 21,712 of NZ_JBEXLL010000078.1, read as the reverse complement.
GGAGTCGACGATGACTGAGCTGCTGGCCGAGCGGATCGCGCGGCAGGCCTCCCGGAATCCGGGGGCGACCGCCGTCGTCGCCGCCCGCGAACAGGCCACCTACGGCGATTTCCTGGAGCGGGTCACCCGGACCGCCGCGGGCCTGACCGGCGCGCACCGGGTGGCGGTCCTGCCCACGTCCGATATCGGCTCCCTGGTCACCGTGGCGGCGGCGATGTACGCCGGGGTCGGTGTGGTGCTGCTGCACCGTCATCTGCTGCCGCGGCAGCTGGACCGGGTCCTGACGCTGTCCCGTCCCGCGCAGGTGTGCGCCGCCGCCGGCCGGCACCGGCTGCTGCGCCGGCTGGGCTGGACGGGCCCGATCCGCACCGCGGCGGAACTGGAATCGGATGGGCCCCGCGGGCGCGCGGAACCCGGAAGCGAACTACTGGTGGGAATCACGTCGGGCACCACCGGTGAACCCAAACTGTTCGTCCGGGACCAGCGATCGTGGGCGGCGACCCTGGACCGTTCCGATATGACCTTCGATATCGCGGCCGGAGACCGGGTCGCGACGCCGGGCGTACTGGATCACACGCATTTCCTCTACGGCGCGCTGCACGCGCTGACCCGCGGCGCGACGGTCGACCTGCGACCGGTCACCGCGGCGCTGGCCGATGAGCCCACCCACCTGTACTCGGTACCCGCCATCGCCTGGGACGTGGTCCGTTCGGGGTGGGGACCGGTCGCCGGCGTGCGTGAGGTGCTCTCCTCGGCGGCGCGCTGGCCGCGGCCGGGTCGCGCGGCCTTGCGGGAGGTGCTGCCGAATGCCGCGCTCACCCATTTCTACGGGGCCTCGGAACTGAGCTTCGTCTCGTTCGATCGCGGCCTGGGCGAGATCGACGACAGTGCGGCGGGGGAGCTGTTCGACGGAGTCGAGGTGGAGATCCGCGACGGTCTCGTTCATGTGCGCAGCGATATGGTCTTCAGCGGCTACCTGTCCGAGGACGGTGTGGTGGACGGTCCGGTCGACGGCTGGTTCTCGGTCGGCGATCGAGGAGCGCTGGCGGGGAACAGGCTACGGCTTTTCGGTCGCGACGGCGAAATGCTCATCCGGGGCGGCCTGAACGTGGAACCGGCGGCCGTCGAGGCCGCGCTGACGGCGATCCCCGGGGTCAGCGAGGCCGCCTGCGTCGGACTCTCCGACGCGCGCTGGGGTCAGGTGCCGGTGGCCGCGGTCGTGGTCACCGGCGACGCGCCCGGCCCCGAGGAGATCCGGCGGCGGCTGCGGGCGGTGCTGCCGGCCCCGAGCATGCCGGATCGGATCCGGGTGGTGGATCGGCTGCCGCGAACGCCCCGGGGCAAAGTCGACCGCGCCGCGCTCATCGCGCTGTTCGGCTGACACCGCGACGGTGCCCGCGCCGCGGTGGGTGCGGCATCCACCCGGGAGCGCGGCGGAGCCGCCCAGGGTCGCGACCGGGCCGGCCCCGACGCCGGAGCCCCCCGGGTCGCGGCCACGGCGCTTCGGCCGGGTGAGCGCGGGGTAAATATTGTGTTTCCCCTGGTCAGCGTGCGATCCTGTCCGATATGGTCGGCCCTGTCCGGTACCGGGTCGCAGGCGTCGGCGGTCGGTCACCGGATGGTGGCTTCGGGACGCCGCACTTCCCCGGTCCAATGACACGTATCGATTGGGTAGCGATTGTCATTTTCGTTTCGCTACCTCTAGTGCGGAGTTTGGTTAGTTCTTTACTATATGTGGAGCCGGACTGTGGCATCTCACCCCGACGGGACGCCACGGACCCGGTGGTGAGGGTGCCTCGGAAGAGTTCGCCCGCTCGCCGCTCACAAACTTCGATCAGCTGTCCCGCACGGGTTTTCATCGGTATTCTGGTAGCCGACCTGCTCGTTCGATGTGGTTACGAGGGCGACCTCGCCGCGACTCGGTCTTCGTGGCGGCGAAGTCACCGCCCCCGCGAGACATTCTTAAGCTTTGCTAAGTCTTTACCAATACCATAGCGATGGTTTGAAACTCGGCTCGTTGCTGTGCCGAAAACCTGCTCCACCGCGAGATGCCGGTTCGCGGTCTGTGCCCGACTGGACATGTTGATCGTCAACCGACCTCGGCCCGTGCCGAGTCGGCGAAGGAGACCAATGGCAACCACAAGCGCGAACATCCACGCGTCACCGTCAGGATCGGGCTCGTCCGTATCCACGGCCGGGTCCGGATTCCGCTTACCGTCCCTGGACCCCGCCTCGATCCTGCGCCACGATGTCCCGGCCTCGATCGTGGTCTTCCTTGTCGCGCTACCCCTGTCCATCGGTATCGCGATCGCTTCCGGCGCCCCGGTGGCCGCCGGTCTCATCGCCGCCGTCCTCGGCGGCATCGTCGGCGGTATCCTCGGCGGTTCCGCCCTGCAGGTGAGCGGCCCGGCCGCGGGCCTCACCGTGATCGTGGCCGAATCCATCCATCAATTCGGTTGGCGTGTCACCTGTTTCATCGTCGCGGCGGCCGGTGTGTTGCAGATCCTGTTCGGCCTGAGCCGGATCGCCCGGGCGGCGCTCGCGGTGGCGCCGGTGGTGGTGCACGCCATGCTCGCCGGAATCGGTATCACCATCGCGCTCCAGCAGGTTCATGTACTGCTCGGTGGTGAATCCGGCAGCGCCGCATGGGAGAACATCACCGACCTGGCGGCCCGGCTCACCTCCGTGAACGGACCTGCGGCCTTCCTCGGAGTGACCGTCATCGTCATCATGCTGGGCTGGAATCGCCTGCCCGCACGCGTCAAGGTGGTGCCCGGGGCGCTCGTGGCCATCATGGTGGCGACCGGGCTCTCGCTGGTGTTGCCGATGGACGTGAAGCGGGTCGCGCTGGACGGCTCGCTGTTCGACGCGATCAGTCTGCCCGAACTGCCGCACGGTAATTGGGCCGCCGTGGTCATGATGATCTTCACCGTGGCGCTGATCACCAGCGTGCAGAGTCTGCTGTCGGCCGTCGCGATCGACAAGATGCACACCGGGCCGCGGACGGATTTCGATCGCGAGATGATCGGTCTGGGGTCGGCGAACGTACTGTCCGGGCTACTCGGCGGTCTGCCCGTCGCCGGCGTCATCGTGCGCAGTTCCACCAATGTGGCCGCGGGTGCCCGCAGCCGGGCTTCGGCGATCCTGCACGGTGTGTGGATACTCGTGTTCTCGGTGGCCCTGGTATCGCTGGTGGAGCAGATCCCGCTCGCCGCCTTGGCGGGCCTGTTGATCGTCATCGGTATGCAGCTGGTCAAACTGGCCCATATCCGGCTCGCGCACCGCACCGGCGATCTGCTCGTCTACATTGTCACCCTGGTCACGGTGGTTTTCCTGAATCTGCTCGAGGGTGTGCTGATCGGTTTGGCGCTGGCCTTCGCGCTCCTGGTCTGGCGGGTCGTGCGGGTCGCCGTGACGGCCGAGCGGATCGGCGGAACCGACCGCTGGCTCGTCCGGATCGACGGTTCCGCCACCTTCCTCTCCCTGCCGAAACTGTCCACCACCTTCGCCGAGATCCCGCAGGAGGCCGCGGTGACGGTGGAACTCACGGTGGACTTCCTCGATCACGCCGCCTACGACGCGATCACCGCGTGGGCGCGTCAGCACGAGAGCAACGGCGGCACTGTCGATTTCGTGGAGATCGGCGCCTCCCGGATGGCGAAGGTGCAGGACGCCCCGCCGTCGCGGGGTATGGGCCGGGTCGCGCTCGACGATGTCCTCGGACCGTGGCGGCTGCACCGCCACGGGTCGTCGAAGGGTTCGGGTGACAGCGGCGATCCGCTGGCCAGTGGGATCGCGGCCTACCACCGCAGCCGCGCGCATCTGGTGCGGTCGCATCTGGACGAACTGCGGGACGGCCAGGATCCGGATTCCTTCTTCCTGACCTGTTCGGATTCGCGGATCGTGCCGAATGTGATCACGCACAGCGGGCCCGGGGATCTGTTCACCGTCCGCAATGTGGGCAATCTGGTGCCCGAGCACGACGCCTCGGTGGAGGCGGCGCTGGTCTTCGCGCTGGAGAAACTCAACGTGCGGACGGTGGTGGTCTGCGGCCATTCGTGCTGCGGAGCGATGGGTGCCCTGTACTCGGGCGAGTCGGCGGGTCCGGGTATCGATCGGTGGCTCGAGTACGGGCAGCCGAGCCTGGAACGCTACCGGTCCGGGCATGTGGTGGGCGCCGCGGCGGAATCGGCCGGGTTCGGTCCGATGGAGCAGTTGAGCATGGTGAACATCGCGGTGCAGCTGGAGAACCTGCGGCGGCATCCGTCGGTCCGCCGGGCGATCGAGGAACGTGGGCTCACCGTCGCGGGTCTGTTCTTCGATATCGCGAGTGCGCGACTGATCGAGGTGAGTGAGGAGGGAATCGCTTCCATCGAGGACTCCGACGGATTGCTGGCGCAATTGCAGCGGGAACCGGCGTCGATGGGGACTGTGTGAGGAGGGCTCCGGCCCTCCGCTCCGGTCCTGTTGCTCGACTCGTGACCCCTTGTTCCAGAACATGTTCCGCTTGTGATGTGAGTCATAAGGAGATCGAATGACATGGTTGCGCGCGTTATCGCCAGTGGTGGGGGTTCCTTCTCGGGTTTTGATTAGTCATTACCCTTACTATGTAAATGGATTACCGCTCGGCCCGTTGGTGTGCCGAGTACCTACTTCACCGCGAGTTGCCGGTTCGCGGTCTGTGTCCCAGGTGGACACGTTGATCGTCAACCGACCTGGCCCGTGCCGAGTCGGCGAAGGAGAACGATGGGTACCCAGAGCACGAATTCCCCAGAGTCAGTTACTGGTTCGGGCCCGCGCGGGCGCGAGCCCGCCGGGTCCGGGAGCAGATCCACCCCGGCCTGGCTGACCTCGATCCTGCGCCACGATGTCCCGGCCTCGATCGTGGTCTTCCTTGTCGCGCTACCCCTGTCCATCGGTATCGCGATCGCTTCCGGTGCCCCGGTGGCCGCCGGTCTCATCGCCGCGGTGATCGGTGGCGTGGTCGCCGGCGCGCTCGGCGGCTCCCTCCTCCAGGTGAGCGGCCCGGCCGCGGGCCTCACCGTGATCGTCGCCGAATCCATCCATCAATTCGGTTGGCGTGTCACCTGTTTCATCGTCGCGGCGGCCGGTGTGTTGCAGATCCTGTTCGGCCTGAGCCGGATCGCCCGGGCGGCGCTCGCGGTGGCGCCGGTGGTGGTGCACGCCATGCTCGCCGGAATCGGTATCACCATCGCACTGCAACAGCTGCACGTACTGCTCGGTGGTGAATCCAACAGCACCGCGTGGACCAATATCACCGAACTGCCCGCGCAGCTGGCCGCGCTGCACGGCCCGGCCGTCCTCCTCGGCCTGGTCGTGATCGCCATCATGCTCGGCTGGAAGTACCTCCCCGAACGGATCAGAGTCGTCCCCGGCGCCCTGGCCGCCATCGTGGTGGCCACGCTGCTGTCCCTGGCGCTCTCGCTCGACGTCAAGCGGGTCACCATCGACGGTTCGCTGTTCGATGCGATCGGGCTGCCCGAACTGCCCCGCAGCGACTGGGCCGGGGTCGTGGTGATGATCCTGACCTTCGCCCTCATCGCCAGTGTGGAGAGCCTGCTGTCGGCTGTCGCGATCGACAAGATGCACACCGGTCCGCGAGCCGACTTCGACCGCGAAATGCTGGGTCAGGGTTCGGCGAACGTACTGTCCGGCCTGCTCGGCGGTCTGCCCGTCACCGGCGTCATCGTGCGTAGTTCCACCAATGTGGCGGCCGGTGCGCGCAGCCGCGCCTCGGCCGTGCTGCACGGTGTCTGGCTCCTGGTCTTCTCGGTGGCCCTGGCGTCGCTGGTGGAGCAGATCCCACTCGCCGCCTTGGCCGGCCTGCTCATCGTCATCGGCGTCCAGCTGGTGAAACTGGCCCATATCCGGCTCGCGCACCGCACCGGCGATCTACTCGTCTACGCGGTGACCCTGGCGGCGGTGGTCTTCCTGAATCTGCTGGAAGGTGTGCTCATCGGCCTGGCGCTGGCCTTCGCGCTACTGCTCTGGCGGGTCGTGCGGGTCACCGTCACCGCCGAACCGCTCGGTGGCACCGACCGCTGGCTGGTCCAGGTGGACGGATCGTGCACGTTCCTGTCGCTACCGAAACTGTCGTCCACGTTCGCGAAGGTTCCGCAGGGTATCCCGGTGACCGTGGAGATGACGGTCGACTTCCTCGATCACGCCGCCTTCGACGCGATCACCGACTGGGCACGCCAGCACGAGAGCAACGGTGGCACTGTCGATTTCGTGGAGATCGGGACGGCGCGGATGGCGAACGTGGAGGTGGCGCCGCCCTCGCGCAGTATGGCCCGGGTCGCGCTCGACGGGGTGCTCGGACCGTGGCGGGTGGACCGCAACGGTTCGTCCGACGGTTCGGGTGACGGTGCGGATCCGCTGGTCAGCGGTATCGCCGCCTACCACCGCAGCCACGCGCATCTGGTACGGCCGCATCTGGACGAACTGCGGGACGGGCAGGATCCCGACTCGTTCTTCCTGACCTGCTCCGATTCGCGGATCGTGCCCAATGTGATCACCAACAGCGGACCGGGTGACCTGTTCACGGTTCGCAATGTCGGCAATCTGGTGCCCGAACAGGGCGACGCCTCGGTGGAAGCGGCGCTGGTGTTCGCGCTGGAGAAACTCAACGTGCGGTCCGTGGTGGTCTGCGGTCACTCTTCGTGCGGGGCCATGGGCGCGCTGCACTCGGGGGAGTCGGCGGGCCCCGGCATCGACCGCTGGCTCGAGTACGGGCAGCCGAGCGTGGCGCGGTACCGGGCCGGGCATGTGGTCGGTCGCGCGGCCGAGGCCGCGGGTTTCGCTCCGGTGGAACAGCTGAGCATGGTGAACATCGCGGTGCAGCTGGAGAACCTGCGGCGGCATCCGTCGGTCCGCCGGGCGATCGAGGAACGCGGGCTCACCGTCTCCGGCCTGTTCTTCGATATCGCCAGCGCCCGGGTCATCGAGGTCCGTCTCGACGGCATCGCCCCGATCGAGGACAACGACGAGTTATTGGCGCAGTTGCAGAGAGAGCCGGCGCAGTCCACCCGGTGACGCGCCGGACCGTGGCCCGTCCGGGTGTTCCGGGCGGGCCACGTCCACGCCCGCGGCACCTGCCGCCTCGTAGGCTGGTACCTGTGAAAAGTCGTTCCGATTCTGCCGCGGACAGTCCCGCGGTCGAGGCCGGTGAGCCGTCGGAGGGCACCGAGCCCGCGGACACGCACCGATCCGGTCCCGCGTTCTGGCGCGCCTATCGAGACCGGATCGCGCGGCGCCCTACCCTCGAACTCGTCTATCGGATCGGGGTGGCGGTCGTCGGTACCGCGGTGTTCGTCGTCGGGGTGATCACCATTCCGTTCCCGGTCCGGGCTGGGCACTGGTATTCGCTGGTATCGGCATCCTCGCCACCGAGTTCGCGGTGGCGCGCCGCGCCCTGGTGTGGTTGCGGGACAAGTACCGGCGCGGGATGGCCTGGTACATCTCCCGCGGGCCGATCATGCAGGTGATCGCCTTCCTGGCCACCTGCGCGCTCGTCGTGGCCACGCTGTGGGTGCTGGGGACGTTCGGATTGGTCGGTGACTGGATCGGAGTCGATTGGCAGTGGTTGCGCAGCCCTCTGATGTCGTGACCGCGGTGAGCGGCCGGATGCTCACCGACGAATCGTGGCTGGCGGCTCGAATAGCGGAGCTCGGCGCGTCCTGGCGGACCGACTCGATGCGGGTCGGCGCGACGCTGTGGTGGGGTATGACCGCCTCGGCACTGGCCGAGCAGGTGGTGGGTGCGCTCGCGCGACAGCGCCCGATAGCGGCGCCCACCCTGGACCGGCTCGCGCTGACACTACGTGCCGACGGGTCGGTCGAACGCGTCCGGATCGACACGCCCGGGCCGGATACGGCGGGCGCGACCTCGGCCCATCCCATACCGGCCGCGGACTCCGGGATCGAGGCCACCGAGGCCGATATCGCGGTCGCCCTACGGGAGACCCTTACCACGGTGATCGACCGCCTCACCGCCGTGTCGGGTGTCCGGGAACCGGCGCTGTGGGCGGTGGTCACCGATGCGGTGGGGAGCTGGGCGGTCGACGCCGGGCAGCCCCCGATCGGCCGGCGGCTGGCCGAGGCGATCGGCACGGCGCTGCCCGAACCCCGTTTCGTCGAGGTCGGGGGGCGCACCTTCGTCCGCCGCGCCTCCTGCTGCCTGGTGTACGAGGCGCCGGGTTGCGAGAAATGCGTCAGCTGCCCCAAGCGCCGCCCCCACGAGCGCGAAGCGCTGCTCGCGGACTACGCGCGGCGGGGGTGAGGAGCCGGTTCCGTCGAGGGCCGGGGGTGCGCGCGGCCACGGCGGGCGACCTCGCCCGGTCCATCGACACGCGTTACCGGCTGTGCCGATAGCATGGTCGCGGCCGGGCTGTGCCCGGTCACCGACAGACGGATCGAGCCGTCACCGCACCGGAACGAGCCGGAGTGACGCGGGCGATCCGTTGCCCGACCGAGCCGAACCGCAACCGGCCGCAGATACCGAGGAGAGCGCCACCGTGACCACCACAGCCCCCCGCAGCCCAGCCACCCTCGTCCGGGTGCCTGCCGGGACGACGGCGGGTGCCGCGGTGCGTGAGGCGGGCCTGCCGGCCAAAGGCCCTGACACCGTGGTCGTCGTCCGCGACGCCGCGGGACAGTTGCGCGATCTCTCCTGGGTTCCAGAACTCGACACCGAGGTCACCCCGGTCGCCGCGAACACCGAGGACGGCCGCAGCGTGATCCGCCATTCGGCCGCCCATGTGCTGGCCCAGGCGGTGCAACAGGAGTTCCCGGAGGCCGTGCTGGGTATCGGCCCGCCGATCAAGGACGGCTTCTACTACGACTTCCGGGTCGAGCGTCCGTTCACCCCCGAGGATCTGGCCAAGCTGGAGTCCCGGATGAAGAAGATCGTCAAGGGCGCGCAGCGGTTCTCCCGCCGCGTGGTCGAGGTGGACCAGGCGCGGATCGAACTGGCGAAGGAGCCGTTCAAACTCGAACTGATCGGCGACAAATCCGGTATCGACGACCCGGAGATCATGGAGGTCGGCGGGAACGAGCTGACCATCTACGACAATCTCGACCCGCGGACCGGTGAGCGGGTGTGGGGCGATCTGTGCCGGGGCCCGCACATTCCCACCACCAAGTTCATCCCGGCCTTCAAGCTGACCCGCAGTTCGGCCGCGTACTGGCGCGGCGACCAGAACCGGGAGGGCCTGCAGCGCATCTACGGCACCGCGTGGGAATCGGCCGAGGCGCAGGACGAGTACCTGCACATGCTCGCCGAGGCCGAGAAGCGCGACCATCGCAAACTGGGCGTGGAACTGGACCTTTTCTCGTTCCCGGACGAACTGGGGTCGGGCCTGCCGGTCTTCCATCCCAAGGGCGGCATCATCCGCAAGGAGATGGAGGACTACTCGCGCGCGCAGCATGTGGCGGCGGGCTACGAATTCGTCAACACTCCGCACATCACCAAGGCGCATCTGTTCGAGACCTCCAAGCACCTCGAGTGGTACGCCGACGGGATGTACCCGCCCATGCACCTCGACGCCGAACTCGACGAGGACGGCACGGTGCGCAAACCGGGGCAGGACTACTACCTCAAGCCGATGAACTGCCCGATGCACAACCTGATCTACCGGTCCCGGGGCCGGTCCTATCGGGAACTGCCGCTGCGGTTGTTCGAATTCGGTTCGGTGTACCGGTACGAGAAGTCCGGGGTCGTGCACGGCCTGACCCGGGCCCGCGGTTTCACCCAGGACGACGCGCATCTCTACTGCACCCAGGAGCAGGTGGTCGAGGAACTGACCGGCACCCTGCGGTTCGTGCTCGACCTGCTGAAGGCCTACGGTCTCGACGATTTCTACCTGGAGCTGTCCACCAAGGACCCGGACAAGTACGTCGGCTCCGACGAACTGTGGGACGAGGCCACCGAAACCCTGCGCCAGGTGGGGGAGGCGTCCGGCCTGGAGCTGGTGCCCGATCCGGGTGGCGCCGCCTTCTACGGGCCGAAGATCTCGGTGCAGACCCGCGACGCGCTCGGCCGCAACTGGCAGATGTCGACCATCCAGCTGGATTTCTTCGAACCGGATCTGTTCGAACTCGAGTACACCGCCTCCGACGGCACCAAGAAGCGGCCGGTGATGATCCACCGGGCGCTGTTCGGTTCGATCGAACGCTTCTTCGGCGTGCTCACCGAGCACTACGCGGGCGCGTTCCCGGCGTGGCTGGCGCCGGTGCAGGTCGTCGGCATCCCGGTCGCCGATACCTTCGTCCCGCATCTGGACGCGGTGGTGACCCGGCTGCGCGCGGCCGGGGTCCGGGCCGACGTCGATCGCGGTGACGACCGGATGCAGAAGAAGATCTTCAACCACACCGCGCAGAAGGTGCCGTTCATGCTGCTCGCCGGCGCGCGGGATGTGGAGGCCGGCGCGGTGAGCTTCCGGTTCCGAGACGGCACTCAGGTCAACGGGGTGCCGGTGGACGATGCGGTGCGCGTGGTCGCGGAGTGGATCCGCCGCCGCGACAACTCCTCGCCCACCGCGGAAACGGTACGCGCCCTGGTGGACAGCGAAGGCGGTGCGCCCGAGTGATACCGGGTCCGTCCGGGCGGGGAAAGGGTATGGAGCATGAGTGAGCGCACGGTGCCGGACGAGCTGACCGGTGAATCCGGCGCGGCCGAGGAGCGGTCCGGCGAGATCGTGGATCGCGGTGCGGGCGAACCGGACCGGTTGCAGCGCCTGTGGACGCCGTACCGGATGTCCTATATCGCGGAGGCCGCCACCACGGCCCCCAAGGGGGCGACCGGGCATCCGTTCACCGATATCCCCACCATGTCGGACGAGGACGGTCTGGTCGTCGCTCGCGGTGAGCAGGTGTACGCGGTGCTCAACCTCTACCCCTACAACCCGGGGCACATGATGGTGGTGCCCTATCGCCGGGTCGCGAACCTGGAGGATCTCACCGCCGCCGAATCCGCCGAACTGATGGAGTTCACACAGCGGGCCATCCGGACGATGAAGAAGGTGTCCCGGCCGCACGGTTTCAATGTGGGACTCAACCTGGGCGGTGTCGCGGGCGGCTCGCTCGCCGACCATTTGCACCAGCACATCGTGCCGCGCTGGGGAGGTGACGCGAACTTCATCACCGTGATCGGGGGCGCGAAGGTGATGCCGCAGCTGCTGCGCGAGACCCGGGCGCTGCTCGCGTCGGCCTGGGAGGAGGCGTAGATGAGCGAGGCCGTGCCACGTGCGCTCGCCGGAGCCCGACGGGTCCGGGTGACCCATCGGGCAGGGCAGGAGGGGTAGGTGCTGAGCATCTTCGGCCGGGCGACCTTCGCCAAGGCCACCGCGCCGCTGGGCAGAGCACTGGTCGGCACCGGCCTCACCCCCGACGCGGTCACCCTCATCGGCACCGCCGCCTCGATCGCCGCCGCCGTCACACTGCTCCCCACCGGGCATCTGTTCTGGGGAACCATGCTCATCTGGCTGTTCGTCATGTTCGACATGCTCGACGGGGCGATGGCCCGGGCCCGGGGCGGTGGGACCCGCTACGGGGCGGTGCTCGACGCGACCTGCGACCGCGTCGCCGACGGCGCCATCTTCGGTTCGCTGGCCTGGTGGGCGGTCTACCACGAACAGAGCAGACCGCTGTTCGTGGCCACCCTGGTCGTCCTGGTGACCTCCCAGGTCATCTCCTACGCCAAGGCCCGCGCCGAGGCCAGCGGGCTGTCCGCCGACGGCGGACTGATCGAACGCCCGGACCGGCTGGTGATCGTGCTGGTGGGTGCCGGGCTCACCGGGATCGGCGGGTACTGGGGTATCGAATGGCTCACCTGGGCCGTCCACGTGGCCATGTGGATCCTGGCCGTCCTCAGCATCGTGACAGTGGGCCAGCGGGTGCTGGCGGTCCGCAATTCGCCCGGTGCCCGCGAGATCCTGGGTGGCGCGAACAAGGGAACGGAGCAGTCGTGAGCAGGTGGCGGGCGAACGCGAGCGATCGCGGATACGCCGCGGGCTGGCGGCTGGTGCGCGCCCTCCCGGATCGGGTGGCGCGCACACTGTTCGACCGGGGCGCGGATTTCGCGGCCCGCAAGGGCGGCCCGGTCCAGTTGCGCCGCAATCTCGCCCGGGTGGTCGGGGTGCCCGCGGAAGCCGTATCCGACGAACTCGTCCGGGCGAGTATGCGTTCCTACGCCCGCTACTGGCGTGAGGCGTTCCGGTTACCGACGATGGATCACGCCGAACTGGTGCGGTCGGGCCGGATCGTGGTGATCGGCCTGGAGCACCTGGACGCCGCGCTGGCCCGCGGTCGTGGAGTGGTGTTCGTCCTGCCGCATTCGGGCAACTGGGATATGGCCGGTACCTGGCTGGTCCAGAACTACGGCACGTTCACCACCGTGGCCGAACGGCTGAAACCGGAATCGCTGTTCGAACGGTTCGTCGCCTACCGGGAGAGCCTCGGCTTCGAGGTATTCCCGCTGACCGGCGGCGAGCAGCCGCCGTTCACCGCGCTGGCGCAACGGTTGCGCGACAACAAGATCGTCTGCCTGATGGGGGAGCGGGACCTCACCGGGCGCGGTGTCCCCGTCACCTTCTTCGGTGAACGGACGTGGATGCCCGCCGGAGCGGCCGCGCTCGCCGTGGAAACCGGTGCCGCGCTCATGCCGGTACACGTCTCGTTCACCGTGGACGACCGCGGTCGTGAGGGCTGGGTCGTCCGTACCCGGGAACCGCTGGACGTCACCGACGGTGTCGCGGCCGCCACGCAGGCGCTGGCGGATTGCTTCGCCGCCGGGATCGCTGAGCACCCGGCCGACTGGCATATGTTGCAGCCGCTGTGGGAAACGGATCTGTCCGAGGCCCGGCTGGACCGCATCCACGCCGAACAGGCGCGGCGCGACACGTTTGCGATCGAAGCCGGTGGAGACCGCGCCCCATGAGAATCGGCATGGTCTGTCCCTACTCGTTCGATGTACCGGGCGGCGTGCAGGCGCATGTGGTGGAGTTGGCCCAGGTCTTCCGGGAACGCGGGCACAAAGTGAGCGTGCTGGCTCCCGCCGCCGAGACGACCGAACTCCCGGATTTCGTCGTCTCGGCCGGGCGCGCGGTGGCGATCCCGTACAACGGTTCGGTGGCCCGGCTCTCCTTCGGGCCGACCGCCTACACCCGGATCCGCCGCTGGATCGAGAGCAACGAGTTCGATGTCCTGCACATCCACGAACCCAACGCCCCCAGCCTGTCCATGCTGGCCCTGAAGATCGCCGAGGGCCCGATCGTGGCCACCTTCCACACCTCCACGACGAAGTCCCTGGTACTGGCGACATTTCAGGGTGTGCTCCGGCCCTATCACGAGAAGATCAGCGGTCGGATCGCGGTCTCGGAACTGGCCCGCCGCTGGCAGGTGGAGGCGCTCGGTTCCGACGCGGTGGAGATCCCGAACGGGGTCGATGTGCAGGCGTTCGCCCGCGCGCCCCGACTGCCCGGCTACCCGCGCCCGGGCGGCACCGTCCTGTTCCTCGGACGCTACGACGAGCCGCGCAAGGGGATGCAGGTGCTGCTCGGGGCGCTCCCGGCCCTCGTCGCCCGGCATCCCGAGGTGGAGGTCCTGGTCGTCGGCCGCGGTGACGAGGACCGGCTGCGCCGGGAGGCCGGCCCGCTCGCCCGGCACCTGCGCTTCCTCGGCCAGGTCTCGGACGAGGAGAAGGCCTCGGCTATGCGCAGCGCCGACGTGTACGTGGCACCCAACCTGGGCGGGGAGAGTTTCGGGATCATCCTCATCGAGGCCATGGCCGCCGGGACCGCCGTGGTGGCCAGCGAGCTGGATGCCTTCCGGCGGGTCCTGCGCGACGGTGCCGCCGGGCTGCTGGTGCCGGTCGGCGACGCCGCGGCCCTGGCCGACGCCCTGGACACGGTGCTCACCGACGAGGTCCGGCGGGGCGATCTGGTGCGTACGGCGACACAGGTGGTCGGTACCTACGACTGGCCGGTGGTGGCCGAACAGATCCTGCGGGTCTACGAGACCGTGGTGGTCGGCGATCTGCGGGTGCGGGTGGCCGGATGATCACCTTCTCCGCGACCACGGTTCTGGTCCTCGCGCTGGTCGCCGCTCTCGTGGTCGCACTGGGGGTGTGGGCCTATTCCACCGCCAACCGGCTCGACCGCCTGCATGTGCGCACCGATCTGGCCTGGCAGGCGCTGGAGGCGGCGTTGGCCCGCCGGGCCGTGGTGGCCCGGGCGGTGGCGACTTCGCTGGCCGGCGCGCACGCCGGCCCGGGACCCGATACGGCCGAGTCCGCCCGGCGGCTCACCGCACTGGCCGACCGTGCCGAACGCACCGGCCGCGACGACCGGGAAACGGTGGAGAATCAGCTGGCGGCCGCCCTGTCGGGCGTCGATATCGCCCGGCTGCCGACCCAGCAGGTCGCCGAACTGGCCGATGCCGAAGCCCGGGTGCTCATCGCCCGCCGCTTCCACAACGACGCCGTCCGCGACACCCTGGCGTTGCGGACCCGCCGCCCGGTGCGCTGGCTGCACCTCGGCGGTACCGCGCCCGTGCCGACCTACTTCGAGATCGCCGAACGGGCCACCCCCGCGGCCACGACCGGGCTGGAGGTCGACACCACACGGGTCTCGGCGCGGGTGGCCCTGCTCGACGAACAGGACCGGATCCTGCTCATGCGCGGCCACGACCCGCTCGCCCCGGAGGTGTCGTTCTGGTTCACCGTAGGCGGCGGGGTGGAACCGGGGGAGAGTCTGCGCGAGGCCGCGGTGCGTGAGGTGTACGAGGAAACCGGCCTCACTGCCGATCCGGCCGCCCTGCGCGGCCCGATCTGGCGGCGGGTGGCCGTCTTCCCCTTCAACGGCGAGCTCATCCGGTCCGAGGAACTGTTCTTCGCGCTGCGGGTACCGCGCTTCGAACCCGACGCCGCCGATCTGACCTACGTGGAGCAGCGCTCCATCACCGGGAACCGGTGGTGCGGCCCGGACGAGATCCGGGCGTACGTCGCCGCCGGTGAGATGGTGTATCCCTACCAATTGGACGAGCTGCTCGCGGAAGCCGCGGCGGCGGCCGACGCCGCGGCCGATCCGGAGGTGCGCTCGATCCGGTGAATGTGACCGGGCTCACTGGCGTGATAGGGTTGCAGGCGGTTTGACATGCCGAGGATGTGTCGATTCGGTGTGTGGAGGTGAGTACGTGTCCTACATCCTGTTCGATTACCTGTTGCCCATTCTGGGCCCCGGCGCCGCCGAGTACTGGGCGAAGCTGCTGGTGGTCGATCCGATCTGAGTCGGTTCGCAGTGCCCCGCCGGGCCGGTGTCATACCGGTCCGGCGGCGCCGTTTTCCGGTCCAGTATCCCGAGGCCGGCGGGAAACCGCAGGTGGATGCCAGGCCAGTGTGCGTCAACTGGCTATGAAGCCGGATTGTCGCCCCACCTAGAATCGTGGTGTTCATCGACGATCCACCTGGCAACAGACACAGGAGCTGCCGTGACCACGCCCGAGACCACCCAGACCCCCGACGCGACCCGCGAGGCCGGTACCGCCCGGGTGAAGCGCGGTATGGCCGAGATGCTCAAGGGCGGGGTGATCATGGATGTCGTCACCCCGGAGCAGGCCAAGATCGCCGAAGACGCCGGTGCGGTCGCGGTCATGGCGCTCGAGCGGGTGCCGGCCGATATCCGTGCCCAGGGCGGGGTGTCCCGGATGAGCGACCCGGACATGATCGACGGGATCATCGAAGCGGTCTCCATCCCGGTGATGGCCAAGGCCCGGATCGGGCATTTCGTGGAAGCCCAGGTGCTCCAGAGCCTCGGGGTCGACTACATCGACGAATCCGAGGTCCTCACCCCGGCCGACTACGCCAACCACATCGACAAGTGGAACTTCACGGTGCCGTTCGTCTGCGGCGCCACCAATCTCGGTGAGGCACTGCGCCGGATCACCGAGGGCGCGGCCATGATCCGCTCCAAGGGCGAGGCCGGCACCGGCGACGTCTCCAACGCCACCACCCATATGCGCAAGATCCGGCAGGAGATCACCCGGCTGACGTCGCTGCCCACCGATGAACTGTTCGTTGCCGCCAAGGAACTCCAGGCGCCCTACGAACTGGTGAAGGAGATCGCCGAAACCGGGAAACTGCCCGTCGTGCTGTTCACCGCCGGCGGTATCGCCACCCCGGCCGACGCCGCCATGATGATGCAGCTGGGCGCCGAGGGCGTTTTCGTCGGTTCGGGCATCTTCAAATCCGGTAATCCGGCACAGCGCGCGAGCGCGATCGTCAAGGCGACCACGTTCTACGACGACCCCGATGTGCTCGCCAAGGTGTCGCGTGGGCTGGGTGAGGCGATGGTCGGCATCAATGTCGACGAGATCCCGCAGCCGCACCGGCTGGCCGAACGCGGTTGGTGATCGGCGCGCAGCACTGCCGCGGCACCGCGTCGCCCGGATGCCGGGCGTGCGCCTGCGGCGTCGCCCGGGTGCCGCGGTGCGGTGCCGGAGCGCGGTCGGCCCGGTAGCGCGGCGCGGATGGAACTGCGGCAGCTGCGGTACTTCGTGGTGCTCGCCGAGGAACTGCATTTCGGCCGTGCCGCCGACCGCTTGTTCATCACCACGCCCACGCTGAGTCAGCAGCTGAAGGTCCTGGAACGGGAACTCGGTACCCCGCTGGTGCTGCGCGGCCGCCGGACGGAATTGACTCCGGCGGGAGCGGCGCTGCTGGTATCGGGTCGTGAGGTCTTGCGTGCCGCCGACGAGGCGGTCCGGTCGGCGCGGCGCGCGGCCGGGGTCGACGATCCGCGCCTGCGCCTCGGGCTGGTCAACGGCGCACCGCCCTGGTTATCCACCCGGATCGGCGAACTGGCCCGGGCCGCGGTTCCGGGTGCTCGGACGGTGCTGACCAGCGGTACCACCGCCGAGCAAGCCGAGTTGCTGGCCGCGGGCGCGGTGGATCTGGCGCTGCTGCGGGCACCGGTCCAGTTGCCTGCCGCCTTCGCCCAGCGACCCGTGGTGGCCGAGGAACTGGGGGTCCTCGTGTCGGCCGGTCATCCGCTCGCCGACGCCTCGGCTCTGACCCCGGACGACCTGGATGGGCACGAGCTCATCCTCTTCTCCCGCGACGTGGCTCCCGGACTGCACGACCGGCTGCTCGGCGAGCTCCGCGCGCGAGGGGTGCGGATGCGGCTGAGCGACAGTGTGCTCGGCCATGCCCAGATGGTTGCGGTGCTGCCGTCGCGGGACGACGTGGTGGGTGTGGAGTCGCCGCGGGCCCGGCGTCCGGGCTTGGTCTGGCATGCCTTCCCGGGTGAACCCCTGATCGTCACCTACGTCGCGGCCTGGCCGCGTGACAGTCGCAATCCGGTGCTGCGGGGCCTGCTCGCGACGCTGCCCGCCGGTGTGCTCACCGGACCCGCCGAAGTCTGAACCGCCTTTCCGCGGGCCGGGCAGACAGGCGCCCTCAGCTGCGGTGTTCGCCGGTACCGAACAGTGGTGTGCGAGCACCACATGGACCGGGGATCTCGCCGATGGTCGACTGGCGGCATGACAGCAGATACCACGGCGGCCGAGCGGGTCGTCATCATCGGTGGCAGCTCGGGAATGGGTCTCGCGCTGGCCCGGGAACTCGTCGGTACGGGTGCCGAGGTGGTGATCGCCGGCCGGTCCGCCACCCGGCTCGCCACGGCGTCGGCCACGCTGCCGACAGAACCCGGCGCGGTGCACACGAGGCAGGTCGACATCACCCGGGAATCCGCGGTCGAGACGCTGTTCGCCGACCTCGGCCGGATCGACCACGCGATCGTCACCGCCGCCGACGTGCGGGGAATGCATGCGCCCATCCGGTCCTTCGAACCCGCGGCGACCCGGGCCCTCGTCGAGACGAAACTCTTCGGGCCCGCGCTGGTCGCCAAGTACGCCGATTTCTCCCCGGGTGGTTCGCTCGTGCTGACCTCGGGTATCGCCGCCCATCGGCCGGGCCCGGGTGCGGCGCTGGTCGCCGCCGTGAACGGCGGCGTGGCCTCGCTGGCCTACGCGCTGGCACTCGAACTCGCGCCGACCCGCGTCAATGTGATCTCGCCGGGTTGGGTGGACATCCCGATCTGGGAGTCGATCGGTGGTGGCGATCCGGTGCGGCGACAGCGGGATATGGCGGCGCGGCTACCGGTGGGCCGGATCGGGCGCCCGGACGATATCGCGGCCGCGATTCTCGCCCTCATGCGCAATCCGTTCGTCACCGGCACTGTTCTGCACGCGGACGGCGGCCACCGGCTGGTCTGATGTGCCGGCCGCGGCTGCGGCGAGGAGCCGATCCGTGCCGGCGCGGCTCGGCGCCCCGGGTCCGAAGAGATCCCCGCCGGGCGGCGGGTCGCGTCCGTCGGGATGTATTCACAGCGGAAGTCGAGATCGGCCCGGCTTTCGCCGGCACCTGGTGAGGACCGGCGGATCAGCCGTGTATCGCTCGGTCAGCCGGTGCCGGTGCGCAGGGCGGGACGGTCGGGATGATCCCAGCGCACGAAGTACTCCGCTGTTCCGCCGTGTTCTCGATCGTGGGCGAGCAGTGCCGGCACCGTCCAGGCCTCGTCGTCCGGGGTGCCGCGGGTGAGCGCGGCCGCGCTGAGATCGAGATGGACGGTGCGGTCGAAGGGCAGGCCGCGACCCAGCAGCATGGGGCCCGTGACGAACAGCACGGTCCCGGGCAGCGCGGTGCGCCGGCGGGCTCGCGCGGAGCGATCGGCGGTCTCGTCCCACAGCGCGGGCAGCCAGGTACCGGCACGGTGCACCGCGTCGAGTACTTCGCGCCGCAGCGCCGAATAGTCGAACCAACTCGTGCGATAGGAGTCCTCGTCGCGGCCGAACTCCATCCGCAGCGAAGCGGGCCGGACGTAATCGTGCAGCGACACCGTTTCGCTGGGCCGCCCGTCGGCGCGCACCCGCTCGGCGGCGCGGCCCGCGAACTCGCGCGGGCGCGCCGCGTCGGCGCCGTCGACGCCGACCACCCGGTACCCGTCCAGCGTCCGCAGGTCCCGGGTCAGTAGTTCGGCGAGGGCATCCGGGGTGGTCGGGGTGAAGCGGGGCACCGGACCATCACAGCAGGTCCGGCCGAACGGTCGGTGACGGGGATTACCCGTGACCGGATCGTGGGAGAACCGGGGGCTCGGGATAACCTCGGCGGATGGCGACTATCGAAGAGGCACTGGAGATCGAACGCCTCGAGCGGGATATCTTCCGCGGCGCGTCCACCAAGACCCAGCTGCCGCGTACGTTCGGCGGCCAGGTGGCGGGCCAGGCGCTGGTGTCGGCGGTGCGCACGGTGGAGCCGCGGTTCCAGGTGCATTCCCTGCACGGCTACTTCCTGCGGCCCGGCAATCCCGGGGCGCCCACCGTCTACCTGGTGGACCGGATCCGCGACGGTCGCTCCTTCTGTACCCGCCGGGTCACCGGGGTGCAGGACGGGGACGCGATATTCACCATGTCGGCGTCCTTCCACCTCGGTGACGAGGGGCCGTCGCATCAGGACGAGATGGCCGAGGTGGAGCCGCCGGACGATCTTCCCGACGCCGCGACCAGCATGGATCCCGAGCGGCTCTGGGCCATGCGGGAATGGGAGCACTGGGATATCCGTCCGGTGCCGCAGGAGCAGGTGACCAAGCGGCCGGGGGTGGTCTCCCCGCAGCAGGTGTGGTTCCGCTACCGCCATCCACTGCCCGACGATCCCCTGTTCCATGTGTGCACGCTCGCCTATATGAGCGATATGACGCTGCTCGGCTCCTCCAAGGTCACCCATCCCGACGAGCCCACCCAGAACGCCTCGCTCGACCACGCGATGTGGTTCCTGCGCCCGTTCCGCACCGACGACTGGCTGCTCTACGACCAGTCGTCGCCGTCGGCCGGGTTCGGCCGCGCGCTGACCGGGGGCAAGATCTTCGATCGGGGCGGTCGGTTGGTCGCCGCCGTGGTACAGGAGGGCCTGATCCGGACCCCGCGTACCTAGCCGGGGCAGCTCCGGCACCGGCGTGAGCCCGGGCACACCGGTTCGGCTCGTAAGCTCGCACAGGTGAACGAGTCTGCGATCGCTTCGGAACCAGCGGCCCCGTCGGCGACCGGTGCCGTGCCCGACCGGCCCACCATAGGTGTACTGGCCCTGCAGGGTGACGTCCGGGAACATATCGCGGTGCTCGCCGAATGCGGGGCGCGTCCGGTCCTGGTCCGCCGGCCCGCCGAGCTGGCCGCTGTCGACGCGCTCGTGCTGCCCGGTGGGGAATCCACCGCGATCAGCAAACTGCTCGAGATCTTCGAACTGCTCGAACCGTTGCGCGCGCGGCTGCGCGCCGGGATGCCGGCGTTCGGTTCGTGTGCGGGGATGATCCTGCTGGCGAGCGAGGTACTCGACACCCGGCCCGACGCGCGGCATCTCGACGGAATCGATATGACGGTGCGCCGCAACGCTTTCGGCCGCCAGGTCGACTCGTTCGAAACCGATATCGAGTTCGCCGGGCTGCCCGGCGACCCGGTCCGGGCGGTGTTCATCCGCGCGCCGTGGGTCGAGCGGGCCGGTGACGGTGTGGAGGTGCTGGCCCGGGTGCCGAGCGGTCCGGCCGCCGGCCGGATCGTCGCCGTCCGGCAGGGCCGGGTGGTGGCCACGGCCTTCCACCCGGAAGTCACCGGTGATCACCGTGTGCACCGAATGTTCGTCGATCTGGTCCGTGGCGTAGCGTTGTCGACCGATACCGTGCCATCGACCTGAAGGAAGTAGGGAATGAGCGGCCACTCCAAATGGGCCACCACCAAGCACAAGAAGGCGGCGATCGATGCTAAGCGTGGCAAGCTCTTCGCCAAGCTGATCAAGAACATCGAGGTGGCGGCCCGGACCGGCGGTGGCGATCCGGAAGGCAACCCGACGCTGTTCGACGCCATCCAGAAGGCCAAGAAATCGTCGGTTCCCAACGACAATATCGAGCGGGCACGTAAGCGCGGCGGCGGCGAGGAAGCCGGCGGCGCCGACTGGCAGACCATCATGTACGAGGGCTACGGCCCCAACGGTGTCGCCGTCCTGATCGAATGCCTCACCGACAACCGCAACCGGGCCGCCGGTGAGGTTCGTGTCGCCATGACCCGCAACGGCGGGAACATGGCCGATCCGGGATCGGTCTCCTACCTGTTCCACCGCAAGGGCATCGTCACCCTGGAGAAGAACGGTCTGTCCGAGGACGACGTGCTGCTGGCAGTGCTGGACGCCGGCGCCGAAGAGGTCAACGACCTCGGCGAATCGTTCGAGATCATCAGTGAGCCCGGCGACCTGATCGAGGTCCGCAAGGCGCTGCAGTCGGCCGATATCGACTACGATTCCGCCGAGTCCGGGTTCCAGCCGTCGGTGAGCGTCGCGGTCGACGCGGACGGCGCCCGCAAGGTGTTCAAACTGGTCGACGCGCTGGAGGACAGTGACGACGTCCAGAACGTGTACACCAATGTCGATATCTCCGACGAGGTACTGGCCGAACTGGACGCCGACTGACTAACCGGCGAGGCCGGCGTAGTAGCTCCGCAGGGCGGGGTAGTAGTCGTCGAAATCGGGGCGGGGCGCCTCCGGGCGCGGCGCCCCCAGCCAGTGCCGGGAGTAATACCCACCCCGCCCCAGCGCGGGGCGATCCGGAGAGGGGCGGGGGGGGGAAGAGTGTTACACAGTTGGTGTTGATATAGGT
>NZ_JBEXLL010000077.1:0-31579 GCF_040609955.1 Nocardia sp. NPDC004568 | reverse complement strand
CCGCGATCTGGCACAACCACACGATCGGCGCACCGGTCACCCGGTCACTGATCGCCTACGACCATTGACCAGGGTTTGGACTTACTCGTCTAGGAATGCGGAGATCGAATCGCCGTCTCGCCCGATTCGGTCTATTCCAATTGTCCTGTAATAGAACGCATTCCGCGTCGATACCCCTTTCGTCGAACGCTCTTCCGGACGAAAGAATTGGCTAAGCTGTGCGCGCCGATCGACATGTCGGCAGTACGGGGTGATCGGCCGGGGTCGCTGAATTCGGAAATTCCAGAATGGCCGCCGCGGCGGCAGGAAAAGGGGAACTGTGTACGGCCGTGCGAGATTCGGTCCCTTACCGGACAGCCGAGTGGTCTCGACAGTGTTCGTGCGGGCGGCGGAATCGTGCACCGCCGGATCGGCCGATTTCGGCTGTCCCATGCTCACCGCCGTCGCCGGCCTGGTGAACGCGCATCGCCGCCTGGCCACGACGCGACCGAGCTGGGACGACGTGGTGATGACCTGGGTCCCGGGCCGGCCCGAACCGGACCTGGACGATATGAACCTCGCCGCCGACCCGTTCATCAGGGCGTGGGAGGACGCACAACGCCATCTGTTCGTCATCGACTCGGAGGCGCATCGCGTTCTCGGCGAACCGGTCAGTGACGCGGTGGAACATCACGAGGGCTTGGGCGCGGTATTCGGCCGGTTGGCGTATCTGTACACGATTTCGTTCGACCGCTTCGTCCTGGACGGACCGGAGGCGGTGCATCGGCGGCAATTGGCCCGTGCGTATTTCTCTTACGAAAGTCTCGCGCGTGAACTGGTGTGCGGGGAGAAGCGGCTGCCTCCGGCGCGCGGTGGCTCGCCCTCCGACGACCGCCGGTGAACGGTGACCGGCCGTCTCCGCGGCGTATCGGGCCTCGGCGGCTTCGCCACTCCGTACGGCGGTTCCCGGTATGCGGCGGTGCTGCGACCAGGGTACCCGTCACCTGGTGACCACCGCGAAATTACCCTGCGGCCCGATGCGGTGGTCCTGGGGCCACGGGCAGGATGGTGGGTGCCGTCGGCCACTCGGGCGGACGGGTGGCGAGGGAGGATCCATGGAACTGGAAGCCGGGCAGGTCGCCGTCGTCCCCGGAGCCGTGAACGGAAGCGGCCACGCCCTTGCCGTCGTGCTGGTCGATCGCGGGCCCCGGGTGGTAGTGGCCGATGTCGAGGCCGAAGCCAAGAGCGCGATCATCTCGATATCGCCATCCCTGCGGGGCGAGCTGGATACCATCGCGCCGAGAATCGGTGTGACCGTGATGTGCCCGGGCCCGGTGGATACCCGGATGTTCCGGGGTCCGGCGGATCTGGCCGCGGCGCCGGCGGATGGTGTGCCGGAGTCGGAGACGTTGCCTCCGGAGGTCCTGGCCGCACTCGCCCCGATGCGGGAGGCCGTGGGCGAGCTGGCGAAGGAGATGTTGCCCGCGGCGCGCGGGCGCATCGAGACGATTCTCGAATCGTTCGGCCGCTCTGCCGGATAGCGGTGTGGAGGACACGGTATGACACAGCCCGAAGCCCTGGCCAGGCCTGTTTGGCGCGGTACCGGGAACGTGCGCTTCCCGTTGGCCGCCGAGGTGGGTGGCCGCTGGTGGGTCCTGCGCCTGAACCCTTTTCCCGATCACTGCCTGTGGACGCTGTTCGTCGACGGTGTGGTCCGCTACGACATCGAGGAAGCACCGGCGGCCTGGGGGAAACTGTCACCGTGGTCGGCGCCCGCACTGGATCCGGCCGTCGCGGACACGGTGCTGGCTCCGCTGCGCCACCTGGCCGTCTACGGCAGCGAGGTGGGCCGGCCGTGTGACTGTCTGTTCTGCGACGGTTGAACCCTCGCGGTTCCCAGCAGACTCCCAGCCGTCTTCCCGGCCGCCGCACAGCAACGCGGATTACTGTCGCCGTCATCCGAGGTCCGGTCGGTGCGGTCGGCGACGACGCGGTGTGACAAGGAGTTCCACAGTGAAGCTGAAACCGGCGAGTAGGGCCTCGCGGTAGCACCCGCCGTCCTCCGGACGGCACCCGAACGACCCGAGCAGGACCCCTCGCCACTCGGGTTACCGGTGGCCCGCCGAGCCGAACCGGCGCCGCCACCGTCGGCCCGGCCGCCACTGCCCGGCGGCCGGGCCCGCCGGACCGGTACGCACCGCGCGTATCGGGCCGATGTGTTCGGGGCCGAACCGACGCCGCGGCCCGGGAGGGCCTGTCGTCGCTGGACATCAGCTAGGCGCAGTGCAGCCCGTCGAGGAGTGAATCGAGGATGGGGGTGCGCCGGGTGTCGGCGCGCAGGACGGCGGAGACGGGGATGCGGAGGCGGTGGTCGGCCAACGGCAGTGCGGCGATGCCCTCCGTGGAGCTGTTGGCGTAGAGAACCGTCCAGGCATCGGGGTGATTGATCAGCTCCATCGTCGCGGTGTGGTCCGGCGGGATGGGCGGGCCGAAGGTCGGCCCGGTGGGCAGGTCGGCGAAGGCGGCCCGGATGACGTTGTGCAGGAGGAACTGCTCGGACTCCGGCGGGAGGAGCAGCGGGTAGGCGCTGAGTTCGGCGAGGGTGACGTCGGTGCGCCCGGCCAGCGGATGCGCGGGGGCGGTCGCCAGGGTGAGGTCTTCCACCCACAGTTGTTCGACGACGAGTCCGGCCTGCTGCACACTGCCGCGGATCAGGGCCAGATCGCAGTCCCCGTCCGCGACGGCCGCGACCCGCTGGCGGAACGGTTTGATGACGAACTCGATCTCCGCGCCGGGATGCGCCTCGCGCGCACCGGCGATGGCCGACAGCGAGCGTGTGGCGAACGACATATTCGCCGCGAGCCGGATACGGGGGCCGGTGGTGCGAATGGAGGCGCGGATGGCCGATTCCAGACCTAGCATCTGCTTGGCGAGCGGTAGTAGCCTGGTGCTCGCGTCGGTGGGGACGACCGATCGGGTCGAGCGCTCGAAGAGCTGCACGCCCAGGTCGTGTTCGAGCCGGGCGATCTGGTGGCTGATCGCCGATTGTGAGATGAAGCACCGGGCCGCCGCCCGGCTGAAGCTGAGCTCCTCGCACACCGCGACGTAGTACGTGAGCTGGCGAAGTTCCACCTCGATCTCCATTCATGACCAGAACAGATAAGAGTCATCTCAATTATGCGCCCTGAACCCTGAAATATCTGCCTTACGGATGACGGTTCCTAATGAGTGAAGGAGGCTGTCATGCACAAGGTCACTGAGGTCGGCGCCGGCGTCGAGTACGCGGACGTCGTGATCATCGGTTCGGGGTTCGGCGGACTCGCCGCGGCCAAACAACTGGCCAAAGCGGGAGTGGACTATGTCCTGATCTCGAGCACGCCGGAACACCTGTTCCAGCCGCTGCTCTATCAGGTCGCCACCGGGGTGTTGGCGTCCGCGGAGATCGCACCCCCGATCGCGAACATTCTGCGCCGGCACAAGGAGGCCGACGTCCGGCTGGGCGAGGTCACCGCCATCGAGCCCGACGCCGCCGTCCTGACCTACCGCACCGGCGAGGAGGTCCGCCGGATCCGCTACGGATCGCTGATCGCGGCCACCGGTGCCAGCCAGTCCTACTTCGGTCGCGACGACTTCGCCGACAAGACCTTCTCGCTCAAGACCATCGACGACGCGAGGCTGCTCCGGGCTCAGATCGCCCGGGTGTTCCGCGAAGCGGGCCAGGCCGACGAGGAGACCCGGCGGCGGTTGCTGTCGTTCGTCGTGGTCGGCGCCGGGGCCACCGGTGTGGAGGTCGCCGGACAGCTGAAAGAGCTGGCGAAGCGGTACTACCACGAGGAAGTGTCGGTGACCCTGGTCGAGGGCGCCGGCGCGGTCCTACCGCCCTTCGGCGGCGGGCTGTCGGAGTACGCGAAGAAATCGTTGACCCGCAGCGGGGTCGAAGTGCTGCTGGGCACCTTCGTCACCGATATCGAGGACGGGCACGTCACGGTCAAGGACAAAGACGGCGCCGAGCGGCAGATCGACGCGGAGACCATCGTGTGGTCGGCGGGCGTGCAGGCGGGCGGTTTCGCGAAACTGCTGGCCGAGGCCACCGGTTGCGAGACCGATCGCGCCGGGCGGCTGCTGATCAATCCCGACCTCACCGTGGGCGGCTATGCCGATATCTACGCGATCGGCGATATGACCTCGCTCAACGGTTACCCGGGTCAGTCGCCGGTGGCCATGCAGGAGGGCCGGCACGCCGCCGACATCATCAGCCGCGATAAGCACCCGGGCACTCCGTTCGTGTACTGGGACAAGGGCAGTATGGCGGTGATCAGCCGGTTCAGCGCCGTGACGAAGCTGAACGAGAAGATCACCTTCCGCGGAGTGCTCGCGTGGTTCATCTGGCTGGCGGTGCACCTGTTCTACCTGGTGGGCTTCCGGAACCGGTTCGCCGCGGTCCTGTCGTGGCTGGTGGCGTTCATCGGTACGGGTCGGCCGGGGTTCGAGGAAGTGGACCGGCACCATCTGGAACGGGTGCGCGAACCCGAACGTTTCGTCGCCTAGCGCCGCGTGGGGCGGGTCCGTCGGACGGGCCCGCCCGCGGCGCGTCGGGAAGGCGAATTCCGCGTTGCTCTCAACCCAACAGCGAAGCTGTTTTCCCTGCTCACGCTAACGCGCGGCTACCGATCGGTGAACGCTCGGTGTGACCTGCGTCTCGTTAACCGAACCGGCATGTCCGCGACATGTTCTGGACGCCCGGAGGCCGTGTCGGGCTGGCCTGCTTGGCATCATGGCTATCACGTCCGTGCCGACGGCTCCGGCTCGACTCGCCGCCGGCGAGGATCACCGGTCCCGATACGCACTGATCGTCTCTTCCGACACCGACCATCGCCTCGCGGCACAGCGGTTGCGGTACACCGTATTCGCCGATGAGCCGGGCTTCCGCATCCCGGACAACGGTACCGGTCTGGACGCGGACCGGTTCGACGAGCACTGCGACCATATGCTGGTCCGTGACGAGGCCACGGGCGAATTCGTCGGGTGCTACCGGATGTTGCCCCCGGACAAGGTGACCGCCGCCGGGGGGTACTACACGGCCACCGAATTCGACCTCACGAATCTCGACCCGGCCGGAATGCGGATCGTGGAGATGGGCCGGGCCTGTGTGGTTCCCGACCATCGCAACGGCTCGGTGCTCACCCTCATGTGGGCCGGGATCCTGCACTACATCCAGCTCACCGGTTACGACTGGGTGATGGGATGCGCCTCGGTGCCCATGCAGAACAGCCCCGGCGATCCGGCGGGAGTCAATGTGCGCGGGGTCCGCGATCTCCTGCTCGACAGACATGCCTGCGCGCCCGAGAAGCGTGTCCGCCCCTATCGTCCCGTGGTGGTCGACGGGGTGGCCCTGGACGCTCTGCCCGCTCCCGAGCGGCCCAAACTCCCCCCGCTGCTCAACGGCTATCTGCGGCTCGGCGCCGAGATCTGCGGGGAGCCCGCGCACGACCCGGATTTCGCCGTCGCGGATTTCGTGGTGTTGCTGGGGCTCGACACCATCAACACCCGGTATCTGGATCGGTTGCGCGGTGCGGCCGCGAATTTCGACGGCGGGCGGTGACCCGATGGAGACCGTCGCGCAGCAGGTCGACGAGGCGCCTATGCGGCCTGCCGTCCAGCACGCCTGGATGCCGGTGAGCCCGTGCGGGACCGGTTGTGTGCATCAGCGCCCCGAGCTCGGTGTCGCGCGGGCCGGTCTGCGGGCAGTCGGAGCCGTGTCGGTGCTGCTCGCCTATCCGTTCGCGCATATCGTCACGCCGGCGTCCCGGCGGTCGGGGATGCAGCGGCGGTTCGCCCGGGCCCTGTTGCGTGCGTGCGGTATCCGGCTGCGGGTGGTGGACCGACGGACCGGCGCCGCGGCGATCGGGCCACGGTACGCCGAGCCGGGCACGGGAGTGCTCGTCGCGTGCGGGCATATCGGCTGGGCGGATATCGTCGTGCTCGCCTCGGTGCAGCCGCTCGCCTTCGTGGCCCGGGCCGATCTGATCGATTGGCCGGTGCTCGGCAGGCTCGCCCGGGTGATGCGGGTCGTTCCGATCGAGCGGGAACGCCTGCGCCGTCTGCCGGAGGTGGTCGATCGGGTCGGGCATCGGCTCGCCGCGGGGGAACGGATCGGGTTCTTCCCGGAGGGCACCACCTGGTGTGGCCGCGCCTACGGGTCGCTGCGGCCCGCCCTGTTCCAGGCCGCGGTCGATACCGGGACCCCGGTGCAGCCGGTCCGGCTGCGGTACCTGGACGCGCACGGCAACCGGTCCACCGTTCCCGGGTTCGTCGGGGACGACACCCTGGTCGATTCGATCGTGCGGGTGCTGCGGGCCCGGAACCTGACCGCCGAAGTTGTGCTGGCGCCGGTGGAACCGGCGGGCACCGACCGCAAGGAGCTCGCCCGGCAGTGTGAGCGTGCGGTGCGCGCGGAAGAGCTTTCCGATGCCGCGCACGCCGTCCTGGCGGCGGCGGGCCGGCAGCTGACGAAGGCCGCGGTCAGCGCGGTCTGATTCGAGCGGTTGCGGCCGGGTCCACGGGGTGGTCCCGGCCTCCCTGCTTCTGGATATCGACTCATCCATTCATGTACCGCTGTTCAACGGCTACTTGTCCGACGTTCAGCGCGCGCTGCCCGTGCCCGGCAGCCCGGGCAGGATGGGCAGCGCGAAGGGCAGCGGCGGCAGCACCGGCAGCTGAACCTGCGGCAGCAGGCTCGGCGGGGGCGGCGGGATGTAGGGGTTGGGCATATTCCAGTTCGGCGGCGCACCGCCGCCACCGCGGGGATTCGGAGTCTCGCGGTCCCAGTCGGCGGGCCGGTCGTGGTCGCGGCCGCGGTCGTTGTGCGAATCGCGGTCGGGGTACTGGTTGTCGCCGCTGTTGAGGTGGTCCTCCCAGCCGTCGTAATCCTGCCGGTGGTGGTCCTTGTAGCCGTAGTGACCGTTGTCGTCCCAGCCGAAATCGTTGTCGTCGCCGAAGTCGTCGCCGTCCCAGGCCTGGTGGTCGTTGTCATCCCAGCCGTTGCTGTCCCAGCCGGAGCTATCGCCGAAGCTGTCGCTGGAATCGCTGCTGACGGAGGTGGCGCCGACCTGATCGGCGAGGGCGGGGCCGGCGGTGACCGCCAGCGGCGCGAGGGTGATGACGGCGAGCGCGGCGATCCGCGCCGCGAGACGGCGGGCGCGCTGTTCGTGGTTTCGGTTCATCGGTGGGTCCTCACTCGGTCACGCCCCCGTTCGTCCTCCGGGGCGGATCGCACTCCGCGAAGTGCTTTATTGATACGTCGATTACCGTACCGCTGAATAACGGTACGTTCAATAGGTTGCTGTCAATCGGGGTAATCGGCCGCGCGGTGTGCGGGAACCACCCGGTCCGGCCCGTCACCGCCGCACGGGATTCGGTGGTGCGCGGCACGCGGCGTGCGAAATGCGGATACGGTGGTGAGGAACACCGTCGAGCAGCCGTCCGGCTGCCGAACCGAGGACCCGGCCGCGACTCCCGCCCCCCGGGCCCCCGGAAGCTCCGCTCGGCAACCCGGCGCCGAGTGCCATGGGTTTCGGATGGGTAACCCCGAAAGGTCCCGAACCCGATCCGGCCCGCCGGCGCGGGACCCACAGTTCGACCTCTGCCGTACGGAACCCGTGCCGGCAGCGCACACCGAAGATCGGAGCACGACCATGTACGACGACAACCCTGGGCTGTTCAGCCACGTTCCGGCCGAACCCGAGCCGTACGCGTCACCGGCCGAGGATCACGTTCCGGTCTTCCTCACCGCGATCCCCGAGTCCGACAGTCCTTCCGCACCGGACAGCGGCGCCCGGTAGCGATGTCCGGCCGGGCGCAGGACCTCGGCTACGCGGCGGGCTGGCGTCTGGTGCGGGCCCTGCCGCACCGCTGGGCGGTATGCCTGTTCGACGCCGCCGCCGACCGGATCGCCCGCCGCGACGGCGGGCCGGACCGCTTGCGGCGAAACCTCGCCCGGGTTCTCGGTGTCGACCCGGCCCACGTCCCGCCGGAGCTGATCCGGGCGAATCTGCGTTCCTATGCCCGGTATTGGCGCGAGGCATTCCGGTTGCCCGCCATGGATCCGCGGGCGCTGGCCGACACGATCGAGTCCTCCGCGACCGGACTCCACCGGGTCCGGGAGGCGTACGCCGCCGGCCGCGGTGTGGTCATCGCGCTGCCGCACAGCGGGAACTGGGACCTCGCCGGTGTCTGGCTCGTGCAGCGGATCGGTACGCCGACCGTGGTCGCCGAGCGCCTGCGGCCGGAGTCGTTGTTCCGCCGGTTCGTCCGTTTCCGAGAGGGGCTGGGCTTCCGGATCATCCCGCTCACCGGCGGTGACACGCCCCCGTTCCGGCTGCTCACCGAACGGTTGCGCGCGGGCGGTGTGGTCTGCCTGCTCGGTGAGCGTGATCTGTCCGGCCGGGGCGTGCCGGTGACGTTCTTCGGTGCACCGGCCCGCCTGCCCGCCGGCCCCGCGCGGCTGGCGATCGATACGGGCGCCCCGCTGCTACCCGTGCACTGCTGGTTCACCGCGGCCGGGTGGGGGTTCTCGGTCGGGGAGCCGATCGATACCTCCCGCGGAGTCCGGGACGCCACCCAGGAGCTGGCCGACCGGTTCGCCGCGGGTATCGCCGCCCATCCCGCGGACTGGCATATGTTGCAGCGGGTCTGGGCGGATGATTGACGGGTCGCGCCGACCGGGAGGACGATCGGCAAGGTCTTGCCGACGGTGCTTCTGCGAGGCGCTGTCGGCGGGATCCGCGAGCTGGGGATGAGCAGTGGTGCGGGCCGCGCTCGACGGGCCCGGGCCGCGTGCTGTGGGTTCGGGACCGGTGTGGTTGACGCGGGAGGAGGGCACGACATCCCGGCTTCGCGCCAGTCGATCAGGTAGAGCAGACCTCATCCGCGTTGTTGTGCCCGGGTGCGTATTTCTGCCCAGTCCTGCAGCAGTTCCGCCACGCCGGCGAAATCCGGGAGCCAGGTGTCTTCTTCGAGTCGGGCGGTGATCGCCGGTCGTAGGCCTTCGATCCGGTCTCGGCTGCGGTGGGAGAGTTGCGCCGGTTCGGCGAATTCGGGCGCATTTCGTCGCCACCCGATCGCCGCAGGGTATCGAGCGAGCGCGCCCAATCGGCGACACCTACCCGGATGTCCACACCCGCATCCCCGATGCTCGCTGCTCGGAGGCCGGGCTGCACCTGTATCGGGCGCCGACCCGCACTGGCGCCGGTGCATTTCGCGCGGGGGCTGCCGCACGATGAGGTGACAATGGCCGGGCAGCCCGACCGGTTTGCCGGTGAGGTCGTGATCGCTTCGTCCGTCGGCGCCACCGCCAACGATCGCCCTGGTCCACGCCTGCGCGGACCGTTCGGCCGGCGCCTCCCATCACCGATGCCGGAAGGGATCGGTGGGGATGATCCCCGCCTCGTCGAAAAGCTGTGCCAACGCCTCGTGACCGTGGTGTCTGGGGACAGTGCCCGAAATCGGATTCGTGGAGAGGGCGGTCAGATGAGGGGCAGTCCTGCGAGGGTGGCGGCGAGACCGAGGACGACGCTGGTCCCCAGGATTCGCGGCATGGACCAGTCGAGCGCGAAGGCGAGGACTGCGGCGACGGCGGTGATCGCGAGGGCGACGGGCTGGATGCTGGTGGGGTCGGGGAGCTGGAGGTTCAGGGGTCCGGTGGTGACGGTGTGGGTGGTGTCGAAGAGGGTGTGGAGAGTGAAGTAGAGGCCGAGGTTGGCGATGACGCCGACGACGGCGGCGGTGATGCCGGTCAGGGCGGCCGACAGGGTGTGGTTGTGGCGGAGGCGTTCGACGTAGGGGGCGCCGAGGAAAATGAACAGGAAGCAGGGCACGAAGGTGACCCAGGTGGTGAGCAGGGCTCCGAGTAGTCCTGCGGTCCAGGGGCTCAGGGTGCCGGGGTGGTGGTAGGCGCCGAGGAAGGCGACGAATTGGACGACCATGATCAGGGGGCCGGGAGTGGAATCGGCGAGGGCGAGGCCGCGGACCATGTCGGTGGGTGAGAGCCAGCCGTAGACCTCGACGGCGCGTTGGGCGACGAAGGCCAGGACGGCGTAGGCGCCGCCGAAGGTGACCACCGCGGTGCCCGAGAAGAACACGCCCTGGGTGGTGAGTGTGCTGGTGGTGCCCAGGAATACCGCGGCGGCCGCGACGGGAATCGCCCAGATGAGCAGTCCGATGCCGAGTGTGGTCAGGCCGCGCCGGGGTGAGGGCGCTTCGTGGTGCAGGGTGTCGTCGGCGATCAGTGGCGCGGCCTCGCCGGTGTCGGCATCGGAGTGCGGGGGATCGGCTGGTGTGGCGGTGTTTGTGCGCCCGAGTGCCCATCCGGCGGCCGCGGCGGCGGCGATGACGATCGGGAACGGGACCGCGAACAGGGTGAGTGCCGCGAACGCGGCGACGGCGATCCCGACGAGCCCGGGGCGGGTGAGGGCGCGGCGGCCGACGCGCAGGACGGCTTGGGCGACGATCACCACGACGGCAGGCGCGAGCCCGGCCAGCAGGGCGGTGACCAGGGTGGTGTCGCCGAATCCGACGTAGATCGCCGAGAGCGCCAGGAGTGCGACCATGCCGGGCAGGACGAACAGGATGCCGGCGATGAGGCCGCCGCGGCGACCGTTGAGCAGCCAGCCGATGTAGATGGCCAGCTGCTGGGCTTCGGGGCCGGGGAGCAGCATGCAGTAGTTGAGGGCGTGCAGGAAGCGTTGCTGGCCGATCCAGCGTTTCTCCTCGACCAGGGTGCGTTGCATGACCGCGATCTGGCCGGCGGGGCCGCCGAAGGTCTGCAGGGAGATGAGGAACCACGCCTTGGTCGCGGTGCGCAGCGGAATGAGATCTGTGGTGGTGTCGCGTCGTAACACAGGTGCTCCCCTTCTCCGGCCGGATGCCTGCCGAGAAATGTAACCGTGGTTGCAGTGTTTCGGAATGTGAGAAGAATTGCAACCGTGGTTGCGCTATGGTGAGCGCGTGGTCGCAGACGAGCGAGAGGCGCCGGCGGTGAACTCCACCTCGTCGGCCCGGCCGCACGCCGCGGGGCAGTGGGTGCTGCTGTCGTATCGGATGCCGCGCAATCCGTCGACGGCGCGAATCACGGTGTGGCGCAAACTCAAACGTCTCGGTGTCGCTCAGCTCGGTGACGGGGTGGTGACACTGCCCGCGGATGCGCGGACCCGTGAGCAGCTGGATTGGATCGCCGAGGAGATCGTCGAGGGTGGTGGTGAGGCAATGGTCTGGCTGGCCCAGCCCGCTTCGGCCGCTCAGGAGCGCCGTCTCGCTCAGGCCATGGCCGAGGCCCGCGCCGCCGAGTACACCGCGGTGATCGCCGAGGCCGAACAGGCCCTCACCCTGCCCGAAGAGGAACGCCGCCGGGCATTGCGGCGGCTGCGCGGGGAGCTGCGCCGTATCCAGCGCCGAGACTTCTTCCCCCCCGCGGCGCGCACCGCCGCCCAGCGGGCGGTGCAGTCCCTGCACCCCGACCACGTCACCGAGGAGTCCGCATGAAATGGGCCACCCGCGCCGGTATCCACATCGATCGCGCCGCCTGCGCCTGGTTGATCCGCCGCGAGATCGACCCCGATGCGGAGTTCCTGTTCGTCGGCGACCCGGCCGAGGTTCCGGCGGAGGCGACGCCGTTCGATATGCGCGGGGTCGACCTCGGCCACCACGGTGGGGACTGCAGTTTCGAAACGATCCTGCGTCGCCACGATCTCACCGATCCGGTGTTGTGGCGGATCGCCGAGATCGTGCACGAGGCCGATATCGACGACGAACGCTTCGATGCCCCCGAAGCCCCCGGACTGGACGCCGTACTGCGCGGACTGTCGATGATCGGCGACGACACCCACACCCTGGCCGTGTCCGGCCCGATCTTCGACGGCCTCTACGAGTACTACCGCCGTGAAACCCTTCTCGGCCGCGAACCGGCCTAGAACCCCTCACCGAGAACGGGTCACCGGTAGCGATCGCGCCACGCAGCAGATGTTCGACGGTCGATGGTTCGGTGGCCCGCGACCTCGCGGCCGCGGACCAGGTCGGGGTCAGGCGGTCGTAGCAGTCCTGGATCCGCAAGGATCGATGACTCGGTACCACCGCGACCGTGCCGGGGTTCCTGCGTGCTGGGCCCGTCCACCGACCGGGGCGTGGATCGGGCCGGTGACCACTGCGATCCCCACCGGCAACCGCGGCGGTTACGTCGAGGCCCGCCGGTGGTGTCCGCGCGCACACCGACAAGCAACGGCACCGCACCTTCGTGAGCTGCCCACCGGCCTGACCGCAGGAATTCTCCGCGCCCGGCCGTCTCGGCACTGCTCAGAACAGCCCTGCCGGGCGCGTGGATCCGGGAATGTCGGTGGTGCCTGCACGGTTGTGAATCGCGTGCGAATCGTAGAGAAATCGTAGAAAGCGGGGGTAGACCCCAAGGATGTGCAGGTCAACGGTGGGATAGGCTTTGTCGGTCATGAAGTCGGCACAGCGTTTCCGCAGGTCCCCGACGTCGCCCAATATTGCCCATGATTTCCCTGTTTGTGCAGTTAGATGGCACTTTGTGGGTCCCGACGCTGTTCCTTCGTGCCCCTGACTTCCCATCCTGACCCGTGTGAAATTTGTAGAAAATTTGTAGCGCCACGCACCGGGCAACAGGCGGGGCGCCCCTGGGGATGCTGTCCGGGCGGGTCGGATTTCCAACCGGCTGGGCGACTTGGCGGTCGTTCGTTACAGGTACCGGTACTCGGTTGGACACGCAAAGCAAGGTCAACCGGGAAAACGCCTTGGTCATGGTGGATTCGTGTCCGATCTGACGATTGCGACGATCGAGTGGGCTGGCTGACCGCGCGTGTCTCGGCCTCGTCAGTAAGATGCCCGGCTGCGGCGAGTCTGCGGAGGATGACCTGCCATTCACAAGTGGACATGCGCTCGGTGTCTGTAGCCCGCAACGGAGGTTTCTGTTTCAGCCCGGCGTGATCGGTGCAGTGAATCGGCGCGTGTGCCGACGATGCGGTCGCGGACCTGATTTTCGACCGGGAGGGCGGAGGGGGCTACGGTGGTGATGAACACCGTCGAGCAGCCGATCGGCTGCGAACCCGACAGGAGCTCTTTCGAACTGCCGCAGTCCCGCTACCTCCGGGCGACGGGTCGCTCCACTCGGCAGTCCGTCGCGGAGCGGCCTCGGGTTCGGATGGGTATCCCCGGAAGGCCCGGACCGCCGGTCGGCTAGACCGCCACGGGACGCGCATCTCGACCATGCCTGGCCGCGACTCTCACCAGCAGCCCACACCGAAGATCGGAGCACGAACATGCACGACGACAACCCCGGACTATTCAGTCACGTCCCCGCCGAACCCGAGCCGTACGCGATACTGGCCGATGCTCCGCAACCGGTCTTCCTGACCGCGGTGCCTGAGCCGGACGCCGCCGTCCGCCCGGACGCAGGTTCCAGGTAGGCCGGTTCCAGTCAGGGCCCGGCGCGTACTGGTTCGGCAGCAGGCGCTGGATCGGCAGGCATCACACCAGCACTACTTGCGGCGACCGGCCAGAACAGCCGCCACTTGAGCCCGACCCGCCGTGAGCTCCTGCGCATCACTGCTGTCGGCCGGACTGCACAAGATGGCCAGCATGAGGTATAGGCGCGCCGCACCGGAATGGGTGTGTGGGGGACAGGGGTTCGAGTCCCCTTAGCTCCACCTGAAACCCCAGGTTAGGCGGTCTAAGACCGGGCCTAACCTAGTTTTTGTGTCTGGCCCCCCGTTTACCCCCCGTTTTGGTCCTAGATCCTGTTTGCCGAAATCGACGCGGTCGTCTGTGCAGCCGTGTCCACCGAGACGGGCCCGGCGGATTCGATAGCAATCGTCTTGACCAACCGCCCTGATGTCGCGTGGCTGCGATGGAGCTGTCGATTGTCGTCGAGGGACGGTGGTCGTGCCACGGTTGATTGCGCTGGACACGGCAGTCGACCTGGGCGTTGCCGACGCGATTTACGATCGCAGACCCACCCATTCCAACGACGTGCGCCCGGCCGATGGCGGCGCCTTGGCCGAACTGCTGCGCCCCCGTCTCCCGTTGTGCACGCCGCCCGCAGCACAAGTTGATGGATAGGTTGCTGCGTCGGCTGTGGCCTCGCTCATGCTAGTCGAGGAAGTAGGCGTCGACCTTCTCGTCGGATCCAGGGTTTCGTCCGAGCCACGCCGAGTTTCGCCGCTAGCTCGACCGATCCGACGAATGTCGTGCTACCTCCCCCATGAGGCAGATGCGGTCATTCGCTGGCGTCGGATGCAGAGGTGGTGAATGATGTCCGCATGGGGATGGGACGTCTGGCACTCATCGTGACCAGCTTGCTCGTAGCGGCGTTGGCGACAGTGCTCGTGGTAGTGCAATGGGAACAGGCGAACAAGGTAGCCACGTCGGTATCTGCGCTCGGTGCCGTGGCGGCAGTTGGCGTTGCCGTATGGGCCGCGCTGCGCGGGCCGACCGGCGGAACGATCCGCGTAACACATTCTGGTGCTGCAACGTCGGGCGGCGGCGGCCGTGCGGTCAGCGGAGTGCGTGCATCGAACGGCAGCGCCACCTTGGTCGCCACTGACACGGGTGATGCGGACGCGTCCGCAGGCGGCGAAGCGACAACCGGCATCGATCGCCGCTGACCGGATCCGTGGACGGGGCGAACACCATCATTAAGAACACCGGTCCCGCAACAGTAACTTCCGGTGGCGTTGCGATCAGCGGAGCCCTGACCGGAAACATCTACATGATGTCGGACTCGGTGGCGAAGTCTGACTACCAATTTACGGTCGAGCAGATCGTGCCTGAGCAGTTGTGCGACCGCGACGCCGAGTTGACAGAAATGACGGAGTTCTGTCTCAGCGACGACGTGCCGCGGTGGTTGTGGTGGCAGGCCCCAGCGTGGTCGGGCAAGTCCGCACTGCTGTCTTGGTTCGTCCTGAATCCTCCGCCGGATGTGAGGGTGGTTTCCTACTTCATCACCGCACGGTCGTCGGACTCCAACGATCGCACGGCATTTGCCTGGGTCGTGTTGCAGCAGTTGGCGGAGATCGCCGCCGAGCCGGTACCTGTGTTCCGCACTGAGACTATTCAAGAGTCGGACTTGATCGGGATGTTCCACCAGGCCGAACGAGTCTGTAGGGAGCAGAACCAGCGACTCGTGCTGGTGCTTGATGGGTTGGATGAGGATCGTGGCGTGACGGTCGGACCTGACGCGCACAGCATCGCTGCAACGCTCCCCGCGCGGCTGCCTGGCAGCATGCGGGTGATCCTCGCTGGTCGGCCGAACCCGCCGCTACCCGACGACGTTCTGGATAATCATCCGTTGCGCGATCCGGCGATCGTTCGCCGCCTCGCCCGGTCGCCATATGCCAAGATGATCGAGGCCGACGCCAAGCGTGAGCTCGAACGTTTGCTGGCTAGCGATCTCGGACGCGATCTTCTCGGCCTCGTTGTCGCGGCGGGCGCCGGGCTGACCGTCCCCGATCTGTCTGAGCTGACCGGTCAAGACGCGCCGGAGATCGAGCGGCAATTGAGCACAGTATGCGGCCGAACGTTTTCTGCAAGGCCGAGTAGATGGCAATCCAGTGAGCGGCCTCCGCAGTGGTTGCTTGCGCATGACCTGCTTCAGAAGCGGGCCGAGAACCGGCTTGGTCAGCCGAGAATCGAGAAGTATCGACAGCAGATTCACAGATGGGCTGCGGACTACCGGCACCGGCGCTGGCCCGAGCACACGCCAATGTATCTGCTGCGTGGATATTTTCGCTTGCTGACGGCGCAAAAGGACCGCGCAAGTATTCTGGCGTGCGCCACTGATTACGCACGCCATGATCGGCTGCTTGCTGTATCGGGCGGAGACGCCGCTGCGTTCGACGAAATCGCGGTTGCCTGGCAACAGGTCTTCGAGCAGGAGTCTCCGGAACTTGCCGATCTCCTCAGACTGGCCATCATTCGGGATAGGCTTACTGAGCGCAACGGCTATCCAGTGGTGGCACTACCTGCGGCGTGGGCGGCACTCGGTAACCTTGAACGTGCCGAAGCACTCGCACATTCGATCCCGGCATTATCCGGGCGGCTGGCAGCCTTGACCAACTTGATCAAATCCGCTGCTGATACTCGGGACACCTACCGAGCACAACGACTGATTAACCAAGTCGAGGCAACAGCACGTTCGATCAGTGAGCCCTCACTGAGGGCCCGCGCGATGGCGGACTTGGTCGTCGCGGTGTTGCACGCTGGCGAGCTAGATCGCGCGGAGGCGATCGCGGAAAGCATCGGCGAACCGAGTGAGCGTGTGCGAGCGGAAGCCGAGTTCGTACGCGCCGCCATCGATCTTGGTGACCACGACCGGGCGCGTCGAATCGTCCGTCATGCTGAGGAGACTGTCGATTTGCTCGACACCGCTGAGGCGTCTGCGCGAGCGACCACCAATCTTCTGGCGGCCGTCGCTGAGAACGACCCAGACTGTGCGCGATGGCTTGTCGAGAAGGGCAGAGAGTTTATCGCGACCATCACGAACATTTATGAGAGGGTGACCGCAGCGGCCAAGCTGATCGAAGCCATGATTGCAGCAGATCTCGGGAGCGAGGTTGACGGAGTTCTTGCGGAGGCAGAGTTTCTGGTCTCGTCACTTCCAGAACAGCAACAGACCTCGCTGGTATGGGCTGGCCTGGCGTCGGCGCGAGCCGCGGCGGGACAGTGGGACAACGCAGTAACCCTCGCCTACACGATCGTCGACCCCGCCGCGCGCCTGCGGATATTCATCGCGCTGGCGACAAGCCCCGCCGCGCACCCGAGTAGCGAGCGAGCGCTCGTCGAGGATCTAACGGCCGCTACCGACTCACCGGACGTGCTCCTTGCGCTAACGGCCATCACTACCATCGATCGGCAGACAAGGCGACATCTGCTTGTCCGAGCACACGTCGCATTCGCACATGAACACGGAGAGCAGACGGCCTCGACGCTCAACTCCCGCGAGGAGATGATTGCACACTCAAAGCGCTACGCGGAAAAACTTTCAGAGCTTGCGCGGTGCGCAGTCATGGCGGGAAATGCAGATATGGCGCATCAGTACATCCGAGAGGTCGAGGAGATCGCGCAGACGCTTGGCACTGGCCGCTTGCAGTCGCCGCGACTCGCGGCCCTAGCGGCGGCTGCGGCCACGGCGGGCGCCACGGAAACCGCGAGTCGGCTCGTTGCCGAACTGGGGCACGCGGCAACCTCGCTAGTCGACCCCTTTCAGCAGGCAGCCGCTCTAGGACGGCTCGTGAGAGCAGTCGTGGCCGGCGGCGACCAAGCGGCAGCACACAGACTTACAGGACAGCTAGGAGAGCTGGCGCGCGGTCTCTACGATGTGGATGCCCGAGAAGCTGCGGAGGATGAATTCCTAATCGCATCGACGACGGCAGGCGATAGGTATGACGTGGATATCGTCCGCCAGGCACTCGTGAGTTCTTGGCGTCGACGAGAGGCGTTGGAGCGACAGCGCAATGCGGCCATCGCCGATGATGACCTTGATCGTGCTCTGTCGATCACGGTGCTGCTCGATAGCCCTTCACCGAACCTCGATGGGCTACACCAGCTCCAAGAGGCTGCGGCCAAGAATGCCACGGTTGCCAAGCGCATTGCAGTTGAGTTGATCATCGTCGCCTTCTCGCAGCCAGAGCCCGCTGCAGGTGTCGCACGCGAAATCGCGTTGATGCTGTGCCCACATATCGAAACCGTAAGCATCGAGTGCAGAATGACGGCGCAGATCGCCGAAGAGCGAAATTACCTCGACCACTTGGAGCTCCCGGCGGCTGTCTCGGCCACCTTGGCAGAGATGCTTGCACAGTTCGGTGACCTGAATCGGGCCACACAGATCGCCGCGGGCATCCGTGATGTGCGTTGGCGGGCGACTGCACTGACCAAGCTGGTGCAGGCCGCTACCCTGGTTCATAAGAACGCAACCGCTGCGCGTCGGTTTACCGAGCAGGCGGAGGCACTCATCCGGTCCGACCTCGATCAGAACTGGCAGGGACCTGCGCTCGTGGCGCTCGCCGAGGTCGCTGAGCAAGAGGATGCCCGGCGCATCCTTGGCGTCGCACTTAACATCGGCGAGTGGTCCTCTACGCTCGATGCGCTGGTCAGAGTCGACCCGAACAGTGTGGTCGCGGCGGCTGAGATGGTTCTATCGTGGGATCACTCAAGACACTGAACCTTACGATGTGGTGACTGGCCCGGGTTTGGGGCCAAGCGGCATCTATGCAGTTGGATCACATTTTGGGCCGTCGAATGGGTCCAGTCAGCGGCCACTGGTAGCCCAACTTCTGCAGTCTTGTGGCCAAGCGTGTGGCTGCCAGTTCTCGTCGGTGCTCCAGTAGCGCGAGCGATGTCGCGTACTGATCGCCCCACGTCAGGTACAGCTCGACGAGTTGATTTCGGTTCTGGGAGATCAATCGTTTAGCGCGATCAATGAGGTCTGCACCGACTTTCTCGATGGTGGATGCGTTTGAGGTTGAGGTGCATGTGCTCGAGCTGTCTGCTGGCCTGCTCAGCTGCTCGAGGTCGTTCTGATTCGCTGTCCACCAGTCAACGAAAAGACCTGCCAGTTGTTCGCTGTTCAGGACCGACCAGGCACTCAATGTCCGGCGGAATCGCTCGGCGAAGTGCCGTCGCGCTGCCGCAGGCAGTCGGTTAGTGAGCGCAATTTCCTCCTTGAATTGCTGGAACCAGTCTCCGACAGCCGCCGCGAACGCGCTCTCGGTCGGGGCGCTGAGAACTGGAATCTTTGCCGCGGTGGTTGTGTACCCGTCAGGGGGGAACTCGAGGTACCCAGGCTTGCTGGGCGCGAACAGGCTGGCCAAGTCGATGCCGAAGGTGGCGAATCGGTCGCTCTGCAAGTTGACGTCGTCTACAGGTACTCCGCCTTTGAGTAGAGCTTCGATGTCCAGCTTCGGATGCCTTGGAGGTTGTGGATCGATGTATTTGCTGACGTTGAGGTCGAACTCCTTGGACGCGATTTCCTCGACCGATACCAACCGTGAGAAGTGGCGAATCTCCCTCTCCTCATGGTAAGTGGTCACGATCTTTTCCACATGGCGCGGAGCGAGGTGAGTTTTTGAGCGCGTCACGTCGACTTCCTGTTCGGCATTGATGAACAGCACGTCGGGCGCCTTGGCATGGGCGGCGGCCATGCCGCGGACGACAAGTAGGCATGCTGGGATCGAGGTGCCGTGGAAAAGGTTACGTCCGAGCGCGATCACGGCGGCGATTCGGCCGTCTCGGACCATCTCGCGGCGGATCCGTCCCTCGTCTCCAGCGCGAAACAGCACTCCGTTCGGGACTGCGATGACACCTACGCCATCGGCCGTTAGTGAGGCCAAGACATGTTGGACAAACATCAGATCCGCTACTCGGCTTTGCCCGTACCGTGTGTGCTGCGGGATACGGAGCATGTCCTGCTGATATTTCAAACTGAACGGGGGGTCGGTCAACACCCGATCGAACTGCTTCAAATCTCCAGTGCTGCCGTGGTAGCTCGGGTTGATGAGCGCATCACCACGCTGGATGGATACTTTGACGCTGCCGTGCAGCATCAGGTTGAGCCTCGCGATAGCACACGTCTGTTGGACGACATCCTGCCCGAAGACGGTAATTGCGTGATCGCGGCCCGTTTCCGATTCGACGTACTCTTCGGCCGCGATGAGCAGACCGCCAGTTCCCACGCACGGGTCGTAAACCGAGTCACCGGGTTGTGGATCGGTGAGTCGCACCATGAGCTGACCGACCGAGCGCGGTGTGCTGAACTCGGCTCGCTTGTCGCTGTCCACGAATGCGGCGAGGAGCTGCTCGTAGATCTTGCCGGCAAGGTCCTCCGGCTCGGGACTCTCGTCCCCAAATGAGATTTCGTCGAGTGTGGCAATCAGTTCCTGGGCCGCGCCGTTGCTTAGCTGCTTGTCCTTTATCACTTGCAAGAACGCGTCATCGAAAACGGCGGGGTTGCTGGAAACCAACGCGGTAGCAGCCTTGTTGAGTGCGGTCCGCGGTGAACTGTCAGCTGCTGCGACGACCTGATCCCATTGCGCTTCGGGCGGGACTATCAGCCTGTCCTGGTGATCGGATGCCCACTTGAGGGCGAGCACGACTGACATGACACTCGCGTACTCGGCGGCGCCCATCGTGTCTCGAAGCACGGCGGCGACCTTGAATAGCCTCTGCGCGATATCTGTGGTTTGCATACTATCCCCTGCTCATGAAGTCGTCGAGCAGGGTTCGCTTGAGGACGCCGAGGCGATCTACGGTCTCTCGGTGGATGAGGGCAAGTTCGTCGATGTCGGCGATCACTGCGACGACCTCATGCTGCCGGTCCAGCGGGGGGACAGCGACAGGGAGGTCACCCAGGATCGTGCTGTTGAGGGATTGGACGGTCCCTGGAAGGGCGCGTTGCAGCATCTCGTCCTGCATGGCAGACGACGAAAGGTACAGACTCAGGTATTCGGGCAGTACCCTGTCGTCCATGACGCGCACCTTTGCGCAGGAAGAGTTGTAGAGCGCCCCGGCCAGCTGCCGGCCTATCAGCGCCAGTTTGCCGAGAGACCCTTGGCGGACGAGCACGATGTCATTCCGCTGAAGAGTGAACCGCTCCAGCCGGCCTGCCTCGTCGTGTGGCAATCGGCGTAGCTTCCGCGAATCCACTTCGTTCCAGCCGGTGATATCCGAAGGGTTCACGACCGGCACGCCATCGGGTTCGTCGCCGAGTTTGTCCAGCAGTGAACCGGATGGGCCGGGCGTGATCTCTGCGAGTTCCCGGAGTATGAGGTGTTCATTCTCGATCACGACATCTACCTGCCTTCCTCGGCCTGCCCATGGGGCATGGCGACCGCGCCATGCCCCAGGCGGGTCATTCAGTTCGCGGCTTGCCTCGAAGACCCGCTGCGAGTATCTCTGTCACCACAGCGCCGGCTGCGGCCGTGACGAGCGCACCTAGTACCCCCTCGCCGTACCCGGCTGCGAAGCCGAGTACGAAGATCAGGATCACGACGACCACACCGCACCAGGCTGTACGACGGTCACGGCGTGGCCAGTACCATGAACTATTGACAATCATGTCTAACTCTTCCTGCTCGTTCTGAAGCGAGCGGGTTGGGCCGCATCGTCCCGCGCTGACGCCAATCTTCCCGGGGCGATGCGGCTATCTCTTGGACGAGTTCACCGTAGCAGAATCGTGCGAAGGACACTTCGCACTTTCTCTCGGGCTTTGAAGTGTATCCATGGAGCGCATAGTGGAAGGCCTGGACGGGGTGTCTCGGATGCTGTCTGACGCGGAACGGGAGTGTGTGAAGGTTCGCGTGCGCTCAGCTTGACCAGGCCATGGCGAGTTCTGCGAGGGGGGTGGGGTCAGCGGGCGTGATGTAGCGGTAGCTCTGGGGTGGTTGGAACGCGGTGTGTGCGCGTAGCCGGGAGAGTGTCAACGGTTCTGGCAGCGTTCGAGGGGTTAGAACGGAAATGGCGGTGGCGTGCTCGGCGCCAGCGAAGTATTCGAAGAACTCCGCTCGGGACAGGCCCAGGCTGGCGTGGTAGCGGTGCCAGATGGTGTCCGGGCTGGCGGTTTCTCGGTCCGCCAGTGTTGCCACGCCGAGTATGGCCATGACGGGGGAGCTGGCGTAGAGGATGAGAAGTGTCCCGGGTGGTGCGGCGACGCGGGTCCGCCGCAGTTCGACGGTCTTCGTGCCTGCGAGGATCGCCTGGGCGAATCTGGGGCGAAGCGACAACAGCAGTGGACGTGGCGCGGGCAGATGCTCGCCTTCGGGTGCAGAAGTCGCGATCATTGCACGAACCTTATCTGCAGGCATGATCGAACGCACGTTCGATGTATGATGAGATGTCACTTAAGGTAAGAAGTTCCGGTCTCATACAGGGCGGCGAACAACTCCGGCGTGACACGTTGGGGTCCATAGAATGTCTTCGGGCCGCCGTGTTGCACTCTGAGCTCGTTGTAGATGTTCTTGGAGATTGGCCTGTCGAACAGTTCGGTGTCGGAAAACCGCAAGGCCTGCACCAGCGGTCTCCCCTTGGCGAACTGCTCCAGAAGCGCAAGGTCGAACACGCCGTAGTGCTCCAGAGCGGCATGTAGTCGCGCGGGAGTGCCGACGTCTATGGCGTCGAGTAACGAGGTGCCGATGATCGCCGCGGGGGTATGGTGCCCCTGGCTGACACGCCACAAAACTCTGGCAGGAGCGACCAGCTTGGTGTCGGCAGCCCTGTAGTACACCTGTTCGCGGCCCAGGGACAGTTCGACGGGGCGGGTCGTGAGCTGGGCTGGGTAGCCGAGTAGGTCGCCGCTCCACCTGGGCTGTATGGGGATGACGTAGTGAGGTAGAGCACTATCGGTGAGTTTCGCCGGCCAGAGTGAGCGTTCGATCTCTGCCGCCGCGTGGGAAGGAAGGCTAGGGCGCAGCAGTGGTCCTGGCGGGGCGTTGACAAGTTGGCGCGCCTTGTTGGCGGCGTCTGCGACGGCGTGGCTTTCTCCGCACACCGGTATAACCCATGCGTAACGGTGATCACCGTGGTGATGGAACGGGTCGGATGCCATCGCGCGGAGGAGAACTCCGCCCACATGCCGGTCGGAGACATCAATGACACGTGCGCCGTGGTTGCGCGCGTCGCGGCGTAACAGCCAGAGAAGTTGGCGGGCGATTGTGTCGGACAACGGGTGTCCGGCTGTCCGGAGTAACGGCACCCGCAGGACCTGTCCGTCAAGATGCGTGGCGTAACAGGCGACAGCGGGTTCCTCGTCCGTACGGATGAGCCACCGCGGTACCTCTTCCCGGGCGAGTCGGCGCAGCAGATCGCGGAGTTCACCCCGGGTTTCTCCGGATGCCTTGCCGAGGAATTCCAGGAGACGGGGTTCCTCGTCGGCGCTGGCCAGGACTTGGTCATATGCACTGCCCTGGAGCTGGGCAGGCTGATAAGCCCATGCTCGTGCGACCTTGTCCAGATGGGTGACGAGGTGGTCGGGGTCCAGGACGTGGAAGGCGGCCAACGCAGGCACAGTACGCCGCAGCCGCTCGAACCGACGGCGCAGCGGATCATCCCACGTCAGAAGAACGCCGACACCAGCCGCGGCCGCCTCCGCGATTTGCCACAGGT
Organism: Nocardia sp. NPDC004568; assembly: GCF_040609955.1. NCBI lineage: Bacteria > Bacillati > Actinomycetota > Actinomycetes > Mycobacteriales > Nocardiaceae > Nocardia > Nocardia sp. NPDC004568. Next base: position 8,440 of record NZ_JBEXLL010000077.1, on the reverse strand, counting down.
CTCCCTCATCCTGGGATGACAGTGTCTGGCCCGCACCGGCCGATGCTTGAACGAGCTGCGCGTATATAGCGTCGGCTTCCGCTGCTGCCGATGTTCGTCGCGGATAGCGGTTCGCGGCTCTCTCGATCGGCGCACGTTGGAGGTGAGGCCGGTGTGCCAGTTCGCGATCGACGGCGTTGGTGACGACCAGGCGAAGGCGACCCTCGAGATGGTCGGCCACCAGCACCTGTGACCGGTGCGCGCTGACCCGGTCGGCACGTGTGTGCAGGTCCATGAGAATGTTGAGATCGAGAGCTACCTCAAGCAGATCTGGCTCGTCGGCCACAAGTTCAGGTTCGGTGAGGAAGCTGAACAGATCCTGATGGCCATGGTCCAGCCACCACACTGTCATCGGGCTGCGATCTCTGCCGCGGCCGATGGCAGAACCTATGGCCCTGAATCCCAACGCCTCCCATGTGGCATTGATCCCATAGTCGTCCCGGCACTTCGCCCGGATCCCCAGCCGAGACGAATGTCTGGCTCGGACCTCGTCCACCAACGCGCGGGCAACGCCTGAACGCTGCACATCGGTGGCCACGCATAGATGGGACAATATGACCTGGTTATTTCGGGGAAGCCGGAACAATGCATACCCTACGGCGCGACCATCTAATCTCGCCGCCACCAGGCCACCAAGATACGTGGCCTCCCAGTACGCCCCTGCTGGCATCATCCCCAGAGTTCGGCCGTGGCGCTTACCCAACTTGATGAGATCCTCGACCACCGGATCGCCCGGATGTACTTCGCCAACCTCGAGCACGCCCATGGAACAATGACTCTACTGGTCATCGTGCCAGTACAGGTCGTAATTGACCCTGTCTCAACTTTTCTCGTTCACGCGACCGGGGAAACCGAGGCCAATGCCACGATTTGCCGACCGGGGAAAATCACACCTCTCCGACAATGCGGGGGTCCCTCTGAGTCTTGTCAAGCTGCCGGAGCGGGTTGGGTCGTAGGCTGGTCGATAGCGGCCTCCGGAAGTGACTGACCGAAGAGCTGGCGTGCGGGGTTGAGCCGGCCGCGCAGGATTTCGTAGTCGCCCCCGAGTGTCCTCCGGAACCCGCACCGCCGGTGTGGCGTTGTTCATCTGCTGTCAGGATGCGCCAAACATGTTCGCAGAGAATGCCAGCCGATGCCGAGACCTACCGACACTGGCGATCTCTATCGGCGCGGTGCTGATTCGCAGCTCTCGAATAGATGCTGCGCAGACGTCACCGACCGGTTCGACTCGGATAACCGACTACTTGCTGGTCGGCACGTGCGGGCGTCTACGAAATCAACTGGCGACAATGCCTTCGGTCCACACGAACGACCGGAACGCGGCATTACCGCCGTTCGACACGAATCCGCTTCTTGACGCTGTCGGTCCAGATTCATGGTGCTGCAATGTGCCCTGGTGCCGCACAATGTGCGGATGCGCGTGACTGCTTCCGAGAAACCCTCGACTGAGCTGGCTTTCGAACCGATCCTTAACGGAGTCGACTTCCTCGACCGAGCCATCCACGAACTCCGGGAAGCCCACGAGCCGCGCGAACTCAAGTACGCAGTTCTGCACCTGCAGGCCGCAGTCGAGATACTGGTGAAAGTTCGGCTTCAGCGTGAAGGCTACGAGCAGATCTTCGAAGACCCGGAAACCGCCGACCGAGGCCGCTGGAAGCAGGGCGACTTCCGAAGCGTCGGGCTTCTCACCGCGCTGACCCGGCTCAAGCAGCTCGCCGACATCAGGCTGACGAACCGTCAACGGAGGGCGTTCGACAGGCTGGCCCGCGAACGGAACAGGCTGCAGCACTTCGGATCCACCAGTAACCAAGAGGTCGTGCTCACCATAGCAGGCAAAGCGATGGAGGTGCTGTCCAGATTCATCGTCACCCATCTGGTGCCCGACGCACCGGATGACGAGCAGGCACCGCTACAGAACGCACAGCGGTTGATCGACCGGGCACTGCGTGAGATTGGCGTGGTGATCCGCGCGCGCATGGAGGCGATAACGCCGGTACTTGACCAATGGGCGGGCCTGGTCATCAGGTGCCCAGGGTGTACCCAACTGGCGTGGACGTTCGAAATCGACAGCGAGGACAGCGTCTGCCACTGCTGTTCGACCAAGTGGTGGGAGGAGCAAGGACGGGCCATCGCAGAGCAGTATGCGGAGAACATCCTCGGGGAGGACCGGTACCGGGCCGCTCAAGGCAAGACCGGCTGGTCCATCGGGCTATGCCCCGAATGCGATGAGGAAGCCCTGGTCGACGTCGATACACGCGCAAACCCGGATACATCCTCTACTGTCTGTTTCCAGTGCGGCTTCAACACTAGCGACAGGATGGGAAGCTGTGGTGATTGCGGCCGCGCCACCGTCGATGCCGACTTCGACCTGTGCCCTGGCTGCTTCCAATTCCGGGTCGATAGGGATTGACGACATAGGCCTTCTGGGGCAAGTGCGCAGTACACCCCATCGGCGGGGAGCCGCTTGCCGCCGTGGCAACTCAACCGAATCGGCGGAGGTCCAACAAGGCAGGTAGCGCCGAAGTCGAGCTCCCTTCGGCTCACTACGGGTAGCGTATCGCCGGGCCCGCGGAAACGCTCTCGACAGGATTAAAGCCAAACGGATGCACGCGCCAGGGGGCTGCTGCATGATCAGGTGACAATGTGACCTATCCGTGCAGCAGCCCCGTCCCATACCCGTGACGGTTGTCAACGGCAGGCCAATCCTGGATCTGGCACGGTTTGCGTGATTGACCCGGCCCGGATTGCGTACGGGGACTGGATGATCGATCATGTCGCCGGTGTTCTGATCTCGGGCCGACGGCGGTCTTGTTTCCTCACCTGGACGGGTTGCGGATCGACGCGATGACCTCGACCGGGTCGCGGGTAAACCTCGAGGTGAGTACCTGCGGCGAGACGGTGGCCTGCCCTGGTTGTGGAGTGTTCTCGCGGCGGATCCATAGTCGCTACCAGCGGCGATTGTCCGATACCGCGATCACCAGCCGGGAGGTACTGATCCGGTTGCGGGTGCGGCGGCTGTTCTGCGACAACGCCGAGTGCGGCAGAAGGACGTTCGCCGAGCAACCCTCCGGGCTGGCAGGGCGGTATGCCCGGCGGACGACCGTTCTGCAGCGTGTGCTCTGCGCCGTCGCACTGGCGCTGGGCGGCCGCCCGGGTGCCCGGATGACCCGTCATCTGGCGGCGACGGTCAGCCGGATGACGCTATTGCGGCAGATCCGGGCACTTCCCGACCCCGGCGAGGTCACTCCCCGCGTGCTGGGGGTCGACGACTTTGCGCTGCGTCGCGGGCATCATTACGGCACGATCCTGATCGACATCGAAACCCGTCGTCCGGTCGACGTGCTCACCGACCGCACCGCCGAAACCCTGGCCGGCTGGTTACGCGCGCATCCCGGAGTCGAGATCGTATGCCGGGACCGTGCCGGCGCCTACGCCGAAGGCGTGACCGTCGGAGCACCGGATGCGCTGCAGGTCGCGGACCGATGGCATGTCTGGCACAACCTCGGCGAAGCGGTCGAACGTGTGGTCGCCCGTCACCGCACGTGCTTGGGTGCCGCCACCGATATCGACAGTGATGCCGCACCAGCGGTCGTCGACCTGCCGCAACCACCGCAGAGTTCGGCGGTGAGCGAACCCTCACCGGCCAGGACGGACAAGTGGGCGGTCCGGACCCGGGAACGTTACGCCGCGGTCCACACGCTGCTCGGTGACGGTGTGAGCCTGCGGGCCATCGGGGTCCGGCTCGGTCTTGCCCGCGGAACCGTTCGCCGTTTCGCCCGTGCCACCAGCGCGGAGGAACTACTGGTCAACAATGGCACCGGCCGCCGCCGGGGCCTGCTCGACGAGTTCAAACCCCACCTGCACCGGCGGTGGAACGAAGGCTGCACCAACGCCACCCAACTGTTCGGTGAGATCTCCGAACTCGGCTACCGCGGAAGCAAGAAGGTCATGCTCAACTACCTGCACCCCTTCCGAAGCACCGGCCGCATTTCCCGCCCGGCACCCAAACCGCCGTCGGTTCGTCGTGTGGTGAGCTGGATGATGAGCAACCCCGCCCGTCTCGATCCCGCCGACCGGCAGCGCCTCGATGCCATCCTGGCCACGAGCACCGAACTCACCGCGCTGGCCGGTCATGTCCGGGCGTTCGCGGAGATGATGGTCGACCGTCAGGGCCGTGAACTGGAACGCTGGATGGCAGCCGTCGATACCGACAATCTGCCCGCCCTGCACTCGTTCGTGCGCGGTCTGCGCCGCGACTTCGACGCGGTCACCGCCGGTCTGACCTTGCCCTGGAACAGTGGCCCCGTCGAAGGCCACGTCAACCGCATCAAAATGATCAAACGCCAGATGTTCGGACGCGCGAAGCCCGACCTGCTCCGAAAACGAATCCTGCTGAGCGACTAAAAATCCCGGCTTCCCGAATCACGGAATTTGTGCCAGATCCAGTATTCACGCGCCGTCGACAACGGTTCTGCGGGCCGTATTTGGCAGATTGATGGAGGGAGGACCTTTCGACACTGCTGTGCCATGATCGTGGATCAAGCCAAACCAGGGGGTTGCAGTGTCAGGAGCGGGACGTCGCGCTTGGTGGGGTGCTCCATGCGCCTTGTGCTCTGTTCCGGTGAAAGACGACAAGGGGTTGCTGGCCGGCGGTCCCGGAGCATGGGCAGTGCTGTGCGGGCGGTGCGAGGACATGGCCCGCAGGACCGGACACCAACATCATCAGATCGAGGTACCACCGCCGACCGTCCCGATCGACAAACCTCCCAGCAACGCTCACACACGGATCTGGCTGCATCTATATGGCATTCGGGTGAAATGCTCCGTCTGTGTCGAAGAAGTCGCACTCCCTGCCGGCGTTTTCCCGGTAGAGCCTGCCAGCAGCTTCAACCTACTTGTCCTGCCCACGACCGAACCGGCGTGCAGACTGGCCAAACACCTTCTCGAACGCGCACGTATATCCCCAGAGGTGGCTGCTGCCTTCAAGCCGAAGCCCACATCATCCGGCGGTTCTGAGTCCCTGGCCGTTGCTTGCCCTCGATGTGACGCCGCCTACGTCGACGCAGATCAATGGTTTCGGAGAGCTATCGCGAATAGGGCTCAATCAGGCTTTAGGTCGATCGCCACATCTGATTGTTCTGTCGTGAAGTGGCATCGGGCGCTCTACGCGCCAGGCCGGGCGCTGGCGCGGATGTAGACAGCGAAGTTTCGCCGAACCGGCGGCAGTACCTTCCCCATTCAGAGCTCGAAGGTTAGGGCCGCGGTCAACCCGCATCGAATCTCGTATCCGGTGCGGTTGCCCCCGAATCCCATCACCGCCCCTCCCTCAGCGGGGGCACCAAAGGATAGGAGCAGGGCCGACCAGCAGGATTAATTCGGCAGCCTAGTGCCCGAATGCCGGTTCGGGCTCCAGCAGTCGGAATGAGTGATTCTGCGGTCGGCGCAGCGTGACGGAACTGCTCACGGGACTACTTGCTGCTTTGCTCGCGGTGCACCGAGCCGGAAACGGGCGCACCGTGACACCTGATCGGACATCTCGCCGCTGCTGTTTACCTCGGTTTGTCGCACCCCCGGCGTAGCGTGCATGGTCATCGCGGAGGGAGACTCGCAGATGGTCGGTCACGCTGCCACAGGTAGCTCTGTCTGGAGGCATGGGACGCACAGTCCCGACTCGGTGAGGCACGCATGAAGAAGATCGGTGTGAGCTCGCACATCGGTGACAGCGGTATCGCACTCATTCACCAGATGGTCAACAAGATGGGCTTCGTGTGGCACGAGCGGACCGGAACCCTCGATGCTGGAATCGACGGGGAGATCGAGCTGCGCGACCCGTCGACCGGAGAGGTCGCCAACAGGGTGATCCTCGTGCAGAGCAAGGCCAGCGACCGCCCCTTTCCCGGCGAAAGCGAACGCGGCTTCCACTACCTGTGCAAACACGCCGACGTGGACTACTGGATGGGTGCCGACAACCCGGTCCTGCTGGTTTGCTCTCACCCCCAGACCGGCGAGGCGTGGTGGATGCACATCCAAAGCTGGTTCGCCGACCCCGGTCACCGCGCTTCCGGCCGGATCGACTTCGACAAAGGCACCCAGCGTTTCGACCAGAACGCGGCGCACCGGCTACTCAACCTCGCCGACCCGCACGGACGTGCTCACGTCGCGGTGGCGGAGCACCGCGAGGAGGTATTGACCACCAACCTCTTGCAGGTTGCCGCCCCCACCCTCCTCTACGCGGCCCCTACGAGCTACACCGATCCGCGGGAAGTGACCAGTCGACAACGCCAGAGCGGTGACTCGGACATGCGGCGAGACTTCATCCTGCGAGGCGGACAAATCTACAGCTGGACGCCGGTGGAGGAAACCGCACTGCGCCACGTCGCCGACGGTCCGACGGCCGCGGTAGAAACAGCAGAGTGGAACTGCGACCCGATGCGACAGCGCTGGCTGGTGCAACTGCTCAACTACGCGCTACAACGCGATGTGAGCGTCGACTGCGCCTGGCACGGCGGACGCAAGATCGTCTACTTTCGTCCGACCTCTGACCTGAAGCCGCGCCACATCCGCGGAGCAAGGGGACGGCAACGGCTGGTGTTTCATCCGAAATTCAAAAAGAACAAACCCGACCAGGTCGGCTACTACAAGCATGTCGCCCTGGAGTGGCAATTCATGCTGCTCGACGACCAGTGGTATTGCGCCCTGACCCCGACTTACCACTACACCCGCGACGGGTATCGCGACTCGCTGTTCATGTCCGAGCACCTCGCCGGTATCAAGCGACTCGACAAGAACCCCGCCGTTCATGGTCAGACCCGCATGTGGGCTACGTATCTGCATGGTGAGGACGGAGTCCTCGACCCTCGCGAGACCATCCTCGCCTACGGCGACCTGGTGACGTACACCTCCGACCGCGCCATCGACGACGCTGCCTGGCAGTTCGATCCTCGAAAGAACGACACCGAAACTTCAGACGACGCCGATGGTGCTCACGAGTCTGATGGGCCGACTATCGATGAACTGGCCCTGTTCGAGGTGGAACCGTGAAGCTGCTCGTCCTGGACGAACCCCCGCTGGAGTTCAGCGGAGGCGCCCGCCACATCGACCCGCGCCACGGCATCGCCGACTATGGGCCGGCCGACGCTACGAACACGGCCGTGCGAACGATCCGGGTCGGCATCGTGGGCACCCCCTCATCCATTCAGGGCCTACGGCGCTGGCTGGATGCCTGCCGGCAGCCCATCGCCGCCAAGGACAGCCGACTCGGAAGACTGTTTGTGCCGTTCCCCGGCTTCGACACGAGTGCCGGCTTCCGCTCCACGCTGGTATGGGACTCGCGCCTGGAGCGCCCGATCCGCGACCGCGACCTCCAGCGGTTGACCGACCTGGCGCCGCAGGCCGCCGTCAAGGCCGCCGTGGAACTGTACGCGGCCGAACTCGAAGTCCTTGATGAGGAGCCCGGCTGCGATGTCGTCCTCATCGCCCGACCCGAGCAACTCCCCGAACGCCCCGCAGCCCAGGTCGACCCAGATGCCCCCTGGAAAAAGGCTCGACCCGCCGAGCCGGTCGACGACTTCCGCGCCGTCCTCAAGGCCGTGGCCATGCGTTACAGCCGCCCCATCCAGATCATCCGCCGCAGTACCTGGGATCCGAGCTTCGCTCCGCCAGACGGGGACAAACCCCGCCTCCAGGATCTGGCCACGCGAGCGTGGAACCTGCACACCGCTCTCTACTACAAAGCTGGCGGCGTGCCCTGGCGCCTGCCACGCCAGTCCACCGACCTCGACAGCTGCTACGTCGGCGTCACCTTCTACCGCAGCGGCGACCACACCACCCTCGAGACCAGCGTCGCGCAGGTGTTCAACCAGCGCGGCGACGGCGTTATCGTCCGAGGAGCCCCCGCCAAGGTTTCCCACCACGACAAACAACCCCACCTCACCGAAAACGACGCTCACGCCCTCCTTATCGATGCACTCGGTCGTTACCGCAAAGAACACCGCCACCTCCCCGCGCGCGTCGTGCTGCACAAAACCTCCTCCTACATGCCGGAAGAGATCAACGGTTTCCGTGCTGCGGCCGATGCCGCCGACATCGACACCGTCGAGCTGCTCTGGTTTCCCGCCCATGACCCCGTGCGGCTGTTCCGCCCTGCTGCGCACCCGCCCCTGCGAGGCACCCTGTTCAGCCTCGACGCCCGCCAGCACGTTCTCTACACACGAGGCAGCGTCCCCTTCTACGGCACCTACCCCGGCATGTACATCCCAACGCCGCTGCCGTTCCGCATGATCGAGACCGAGTCCAGCCCCGAACACCTAGTGCCTCGTCCAGATAGGTTGCGGTTGTAATCCGAGTGTCGGTTTGATCGTCTGGTCGCCGACGGCGATGCTGCCGGTGGAGGTGTTGTCAT
>NZ_JBEXLL010000076.1:0-32154 GCF_040609955.1 Nocardia sp. NPDC004568 | reverse complement strand
CCGCGCTCCGCACCGGTGCGGAGCGCGGACCCGGGATCCGCTGCCGGGCGACTTGTTCGGGGGACGATCGGGCGGGGGGACACCACCCTCGCGCTGAACACGGACGCGGGGATGGAAGTGCTGGCCTTCGCCGAGGTGGCCGGTATGGCCGGCTGGGGAATCGGCTGGGCCGGGGATTGCTGGGCTGGGGGAGGACCGGACCAGGGGATGGCCGGGCCGGGGGAATACCGGGCGGAATCGACTGCGACGAGGGAATACCGGGCGGATTCGACTGCGCCGGGGGATAGCCGGGCGGAATCGACTGCGCCGGGGGATGGCTGGGCCGAGAGGGCCGGGCCGGGCCGACCGGACCCGGGGTCGCGAAGGCGCGCGAGCGCGGATTGCCGGTCGGTGAACGGCAGGTGGTGTAAACGCAACGTAACAGTGTCCAGAGTTCGACGACACGCGACCGGAACCGGTGTGGCGACCCCTTACTGTTCGTTAATCTCGGCAGCACCATCCGGATCGGCCGAGTGGTGTGGCGCAACGGCCAGGGTGATGGAGGTACCGAGCGTGGGTACACCGTCGGCGATCGATACACGGGCCCGCGGCCCGCGTCTGTATCACGTGCACCAGGAGCATCCGCTGGCCGTCGCGCTGCTCGCGGAACTCGCCATCGATCACAGCATTCGCTACGGGGGTACCGCCGGCGCGATCCACCGGCGGCTCCGGGACTGCCCGGCCGCCGATTACTCCGCCCCCGACGGTGATCTGCTGGTGCTGGTGGACCACGGCGACCCGGTCGCGGGTGGCGGATTCCGCCGCTTCGATACGACGACCGCCGAGATCCAACGTGTCTGGACCGCACGTGAGCACCGGCGTGGCGGACTCGCGACCCGGGTTCTCGCCGAGTTGGAGGCCGAGATGGTGCGGCTGGGTTACCAGGAGGCTCGTGTGACGGCCGGCGACCGGCAGCCCGAGGCACATGCGCTGTACCGGGCGGCGGGATACGCGGAGGTGGGTTCCGGGGGTGGTCGCCTCTTCCGGTTCGCGAAAGCGCTCGGTGCCGGGGCCCGGCATCTCGGCACCGCGTCGCCGGGAGCCGCGGCGCGGATCCGTGGCCGAGGCCGCCGGCGCGGATGAACCGAGCGGGCCACCGCTGACCGGCGGCCGGCCGCGCGGGGAGATCTGCTGACCGCGGCGGCAGTAACCTGACCACCGGTCCCGGCCCACCGCGGCCGGAAAGGATCCCCGTGTTCGCGTCCCTCCTCTTCGCTGTGCTCGCCGCCGGTCAGCTGGCGCTCGCCGGCCGGTGCGCGCTCGGGCTCCGGGCGACCGCCGACCGGCTGTTTGTCGTACCCGCGCTGGTCTGTGCCGCATTGGCCTACGACAACGCGATACTCGCGGCGGGTCGCTGGATCGGGGCCGGTGCGACGTTGGAGAACTGGTCGGCGCCGCGCTTCGTCGCCCATCTCGTGCTCACTCCGCTGTTGATGCCGTGGGCGTGCGCCGCCGCGGCCCGGGCCGGGGTCGGATGGGCGCGCACCCGGTGGGCCCGGGTCGCGGTCGGGACGGGGACGGTGGCGGTGATCGTGCTGGGGGTGGCCTGCGAACTGACGCCGCTCACGCTGGAACCGCGGGAGTGGGCGGGCACTGTGCGCTACACCACGGCGCACGCGTCGCCGGCCGGACTCCTGCCGCCGGTGCTGACGGTGGTGGTCGTGCTGGTGGCGGCGGTGGCGGTATGGCGGGTGCGGGGTTACCGGCGCTGGGCCGTGACCACCGTGATCATGACCGTGGTCTCGGCGGCGATGCCCCCCATGCTGCTCACCAACTGCGCCGAACTGGTGTTTACCGCGGGCGTGGTCGCGACTGCGCTGTGGCTGACGGAGCAGTCCCGGGCGCCCGGTACCGGCGCGCCGAACGAATTCCCGGCGGTGCGATGAGTTCCGCGTCCCCGGCCCGTCCTGTGGGATGTTCATACGGGCCGGGCGCGAAATCGACCCGGCCGGACCTGGTACGGGCGTGCCCGCAGCTAAGGAGAATCGGATGGCCAACGGTGAAGATCTGGCACTGTCGCATATCGGTGTGCTGGTCGGCGATCAGCAGGAGGCACTCGAGTTCTATCGGGACGTGATCGGCCTCGAGGCCCGCGCGGATGTACCGCTGGGCCCACTGCGCTGGGTCACCGTGGGGCCGGCCGGACAGCCCGGTATCGAGTTCATTCTGGAGACCCCGTCCATGGTGCCCGACCCCGAGCAGCGCGCCGAGGCGCAGCGCCGGCTGGCCACGGGGGCGCACGGCACGCTGATCTTCGTCACCGAGTCGGTGGACGAGACCTTCGCCCGGCTGCGCGACGCCGGGGTGCGGGTCACCCAGGAGCCCGCCGATCAGGCCTACGGGGTGCGCGACTGCGGTTTCGCCGATCCGTGGGGGAATTTCCTGCGTTTCTCCCAGCCGCTGGGCTGAGTGGTGGGAGCGGGCGGTCACCTGTGCCGATAGCCGGGTTCCGCGGCGTCCGGCGCACCCGGTTACGCAGGACCGTGTGCGTCGTCACAGCTACCGGCACGGTGGCCGTCCATACTTCTGATCATGGGCGATGCGCAGACCGCTGAAGGAAACGACGCGACCCTGCCGCTGCGCGAGGACATCCGGTTCCTCGGCGGCGTGCTCGGTGACACCATCCGTGATCACGAGGGTCCCGAGGTGTTCGACCTCGTGGAGCGGGTGCGGGTGGAGGCGTTCCGGGTCCGGCGGGAGGAGGTGGAGCGCAGCGCGGTCGGCGAGATGCTGGCCGGGGTCGACATCACGGTGGCACTACCGCTGATCCGGGCGTTCAGTTATTTCGTCCTGCTGGCCAACCTCGCCGAGGACATCCAGCGCGACCGCCGTCGCGCCGCGCACGAGGCAGCGGGTGAAGCCCCGCAGGACTCCTCCCTGGCCGCCACCTATCGCAAACTGGACGCCGCGGCGGTGCCCGGCGAGCGGGTGGCCGAACTGCTGGCCGACGCACTGGTCTCCCCGGTGATCACCGCTCATCCCACCGAGACCCGGCGCCGGACCGTGTTCGACACCCAGACCAGGGTCACCGAGTTGATGCGCCGGCGGCAGCGCGCTCCCGAATCCGAACGAGAACAGCTCGAGCTGGAGATCCGGCGGCAGGTGCTCACCCTCTGGCGGACGGCACTGATCAGGTTGTCGCGGCTGCGTATCCAGGACGAGATCGCCGTCGGCCTGCGGTATTACGAACTCACGCTGTTCGATGTCATTCCCGCGATCAACGCGAGCGTGCGCGCGGCGCTGCGGTCGCGCTGGCCCGAGCAGCGGTTGCTGCCGAAACCCATGCTGCGGCCCGGTTCGTGGATCGGCGGGGACCGGGACGGCAACCCGTACGTGACGGCGGACGTGGTGCGCACGGCGGCAGCGCAGGCCGCGGGCGTGGCGTTCGCGCGCTACCTGCGCGAGCTGGTGCAGTTGGAGAAGACGCTGGCGCTGTCGGCGCGGCTGGTCCCGGTGACCCCGGCACTGCGCGAACTCGCCGACAGCGGCTATCCGGACCCGAAGACCTACGCGGACGAGCCGTACCGCCGCGCGCTGTACGGCATCCGGGTCCGGCTCACCGCGACCGCGCGGCGGGCCGTCGCCGCGCTGGCTCCCGAGTCGGCGGGGCCCTGGGAGTTCGAATCGTCGGGTGCCGGTGAGGGCACCTCCGGCACTCCCTACGGCACGCCCCAGGATCTGCTCGACGATCTCGACGTCGTCGACGCCTCGCTGCGTGCCGGCGGGGACGCGCTGCTCGCCGACGACCGTCTCGCGGCGCTGCGCTGGGCGGTGGAGACCTTCGGGTTCCATCTGCAGGGCCTCGATATGCGCCAGAATTCCGAAACCCATGAGCAGGTCGTCGCCGAACTGCTGGCCTGGGCGGGCGTCCATCCGGACTACGCGAGTCTGTCCGAGTCCGAGCGGGTCGAACTGCTCACCCGCGAACTGCGTACCCGGCGGCCGCTGCTGGGACCGCGGGCGCGGATCGGCGAGCTGGCGGCCAAAGAGCTGGGAGTCGTGCGCGCGGGCGCCGCGGTGGTGGCCGCGCTGGGCCCGGACGCGGTCCCCAACTACATCATCTCGATGTGCACCTCGGTCAGTGATCTGCTCGAGGCCGCGCTGCTGCTGAAGGAGGGCGGGCTGCTGGATCCGGGGGACGCGGACAGCGGCCCCTCCTGCCCGGCCGGGATCGTGCCCCTGTTCGAAACCATCGAGGATCTCGCGGCCGGCGCGTCGACCCTGGCCGCGGCCCTCCGGGTGCCGGAGTACCACGAGTTGGTGGCGGCGCGCGGAATGCGCCAGGAGGTGATGCTCGGTTACTCCGATTCGAACAAGGACGGCGGATATCTGGCCGCCAACTGGGCGCTGTACCGGGCGGAACTGGACCTGGTGGAACTGGCGCGCGAACACGGGATCCGGCTGCGGCTCTTCCACGGTCGCGGTGGCACGGTCGGGCGCGGCGGCGGCCGCAGTTACGACGCGATCCTCGCCCAGCCCGCCGGCGCGGTGCGCGGGTCCCTGCGGCTGACCGAACAGGGCGAGGTCATCGCGGCGAAGTACGCCGAACGCGGTTCGGCGCATCGCAATCTCGAATCGCTCATCGCCGGCACTCTCGAATCGACACTGCTGGATGTCGAGGCGCTGGGCGCCGACGCCGAACCCTCCTACGCGCTCATGGACGAACTCGCCGCTCGGGCCCGCGCCGCCTACGCGCGGTTGGTGCACGAAACCCCCGGTTTCGTGGAGTACTTCCGGCAGTCGACCCCGGTCGCCGAAGTCGGCGATCTCAATATCGGCAGCCGTCCCGCCTCGCGCAAACCCACCAACTCGGTCTCGGATCTGCGGGCCATCCCGTGGGTGATGGCCTGGAGCCAGGCCCGGGTGATGCTGCCCGGCTGGTACGGCACCGGGACCGCGCTCGAGGAGTGGATCGGCGGTGACCCGGACCGGCTCGCCCGGCTCTCGGACCTGTACCGCCGCTGGCCGTTCTTCCGGACCGTACTGTCCAACCTGGCGCAGGTGATGGCCAAGAGCGATCTCGCCATCGCCGCCCGGTACGCCGAGCTGGTCGACGATATCGATCTGCGGAAGCGGATCTTCGGGATGATCGAGCGCGAGCACGCCCGCACGGTCGCCGTCCATGCCGCCATCACCGGCAACGATCACCTGCTGGCCGACAATCCGTCGCTGGCGGAGTCCATCCGCAACCGGTTCCCGTACCTGGAACCGCTGAACCAGATGCAGGTCGAACTGCTGCGCCGGTTACGCGCCGGGGACGATTCCGAACTGGTCAAACGCGGCATCCTGCTCACGATGAACGGTCTGGCCACAGCGCTGCGCAACTCCGGTTGATCCGGCTTCGCCCGCCGGGCGGGGGCTCGTTCGTCTCGGATAGGGCTCGGCGCGACCCGCGGCGGCGCCGGTCGTCGTACCGTCGGCTGTATGACGACCTGGAGTGAATTCACCGCCGAGGCGCCGCGGATCAGCGAGATCTTCATTCGTCGCCACACCGCGACCAGCAATCTGTGCATGCTCGCCACCCTGCGTTCGGACGGATTTCCCCGGATCAGCCCGGTGGAGCCGCTCATCTTCGAGGAGAAACTGGTGATCGTCGGGATGCCGGGCACCACCAAATTCCGGGATCTCGCGCGCGATCCACGGTTCTGCCTGCACACCGCGACCGAGGACACGATGGTCGCCGACGGGGACGCCAAACTGTTCGGAGTGGTGATCGACGACCCGGATACCGCACTGCACGCGCGGTTCGCCGAGTACCTGTACGAGGACAGCGGTCTGGATCTGCGGAACCAGCCGTTCGAGCATTTCTTCGTGGCCGACCTGATCTCGGCGTCGTCGGTCGAGGTCGGTGACGACCTGCTGCGGGTGACCATCTGGAAACCGGGTGAGGGTGAGCGCGTGGTCGAGAAGCGGTAGCCCGGGCGCGGATCATCGGGCCGCCGGCGGGTTACGGCACGCCCGCCAGTCGTAGCGCGGCCGTTGTCGCGGCCGCGGCCACGAGCGCCGCGGGCAGCGGCGTCCGGAACCGGTAGCACACGCCGGCGACCAGGACCCCCGCCGGTCGCGCGATCCCGGCCGCGGTGCCGTCCTCGGTCAGGGCGGTGGTGGATACGAGCGCCGCGAGCACGACGACGGACGCGTTCTCGAGTAGCGCGGCGGTGCGGGGAGAAACAGTGATCCGCGATTCGAGTACAGGTCCGGCGAGGCGGAATGCGAACGTTCCGGCCGCCAGTGCGAGAGCGGCGCCCACCAGGTATCCGAGATCGGTCATCGTGCCGCCGGCCGTGGAATCGTGACGGTGGCGGCCGTGGCGGCCAGCAGAATCGGCAGGCCGGGTGGCAGCAGCGGAGTCGTGCACAGGGCCAGGGCGGCCCCGGCGAGAGCGCCGCGCCGGACGGCCGGCGCGTGCAGCGCGGGCATGATCAGACCCAGCAATACCGCCGGGAACACCGCGTCCACCCCGAAGACGCCGGGGTCCGGCACCGCGGTGCCGAGCAGACCGCCCAGCAGCGCCCCACCGGGCCAGGCCATCAGGATGCCGGCTCCGCAGGCCAGATAGGCCGCCCGGCCGCGGTCGGTCGTGCGCTGGGCCAGCGCCACCGCCACGGTCTCGTCGTTGAGCAGGTGGGCGCCGCGCAGACCGCGCAGTCCGGTGCCGAGGATCGTGGGGACCGCGAGGCCGTAGCCGATATGGCGAGCATTGATCAGCAGTCCCGCGAACAGGGCGGCGAGTGGGCTGCCGCCCGCGGCGACGATACCGACGAAGAGGAACTCCGAACCGGCGGCCACCACGAGCACACCCAGTGCGACGGGGAACCACAGCGGGAAACCGGCCGCGACAGCCGTGGCCCCGTAGGACATCCCGGCCACGGTGACCGCGACGCAGAGCGTGGTGATCAGTGACCGGGTCGGTGGATCCACCGTTCGCCAGAACGAACACATAACTACCATAGTGAACATGGAACCCGTTGTTCGTCAAACCGAACATGATAGCGATGAACCGAACAAGCGGTCGGCCGGTCACTCGGGCGGCGATCGCGACCGGGCCCCGCAGCAGGTGATCGCCGCGTCCCTGCGCCGGGAACGCCTGCGCGCGGAGCTGTCGCTGACCGAGGTCGCCCGGCGGGCCGGTATCGCGAAATCGACCCTCTCGCAGCTCGAATCCGGCAGTGGCAACCCCAGCCTGGAGACTTTGTGGGCGCTGTGCCTGGCACTGGAGGTGCCGTTCTCGCGCCTGCTCGACCCGCCGCGTCCGCGGGTCCGGGTGATCCGGGCCGCGGAGGGACCGGCAGTGTTCTCGGCCGAGGCCGATTACCGGGCCACACTGCTGGCGGTCGGACCGGCCGGGGTGCGTCGCGATATCTACCGCATCGCCGCCGAGCCCGGGCCGCGGCGCGCCTCCCGGCCGCACCTGCCCGGGACCGTCGAACACGTCCTGCTCGGTGCCGGCCGCGCGCTCGTCGGCACGGCCGGTGAGCTCGTGGAACTCGGCCCGGGTGACTACATCGCCTATCCGGCCGATGTTCCGCACGTGTTCGAAGCCCTCGCGCCCGCGACGGTGGCCACGCTGATCTCCGAGTACCCCTGACGCGCCGGGCCGGTGCGGCCCGGCGGTGCGTCACTCCCCGGTGAATCGAGGTGCGCGGCGCTCCAGCGCGGCGGCGACGGCTTCGTCGTGATCGGCGGTGTGATGAGTGAGTGCCTGCATCGCGGCGGAGAGTTCCAGTAGCGATTCCAGGCTCTGCTGCTGGCCCTCGCGCAACAGTCGTTTGGTCATCCGCAGCGCGTGCGGTGGATTGACCGCGATCTCGGCGGCGAGCCGATGGGCGGTCTCGAGCAGCCGGTCGGGTTCGACGACCTCGTTGACCATCCCCCAGTCGAGTGCGGTGACGGCGTCGATGGCGGCCCCGGTGAACGCCAGCTGGCTGGCGCGGGCCATCCCCACCGCCCGCGGCAGGAACCAGGCGCCGCCGTCGCCGGGGATGAGGCCCAGGCGGACGAAGCTCTCCGCGAAAGTGGCGGTGGTCGCGGCGATCCGCATATCGCACATGAGGGCGAGGTCGCAGCCGGCGCCGATCGCCGGGCCGTTCACCGCGGCGATGGTCGGGATCTCGCAGTGGTACAGCGCCTTGGGGATGCGCTGGATGCCGTGCCGGTACCCCTGGCGCAGGTCGGCGGGGCCGCCGCCGAACATGCCGGCCTTGTCCCGCATGTGTTTGATATTGCCGCCGGCGCTGAACGCGGTACCCGCTCCGGTGAGGATGGCCACCCGGATCGAATGGTCGCGGTCGGCGGCCCGGACCGCGTTCTCCAGGGCCTCGATGGTCGCCTCGTCGGAGATCGGATTGCGCTGCTCGGGATTGTCGATGGTCCAGACGACGACGTCGCCGGTGCGCTCCACGCGCACGGGTGCGGTCACGGTAACTCCTCGGGCCACGGTGCTGCGGTCATCGGCAACAATGCCCGATCGGTTCGGGCGGGGCGAGTGCGCGGTGCGGTTCGGCGCGGCGGCCCGGGTCTCCGCGGGGTGCGCGGCTTCTTGCGTGGGTGTGTTGCCGGGCGCTGCCGCGACCGGCCCGTTCCGGTGGTTGCGCTCGTGTGCCAGCCGCGCGGTGAGGCCGACGAGGGTGCGGGTGCATGACTCGAGCCGTGCGAGTGAGGTGCCGAGTTCGCCGTCCGGGACCGTGGTGAGGTCGCAAGAGAGCAGTGCGTCGACGGCCTGCTCCAGGGCGCCGAGCCGATCTCGAAGCCTGCCGTTCGAACACATGTTCTAAATGTTAGCCGATGTGGTGAGGGCGTCGGCGGGTGTGGAAGCGGGGTCTCGCGGCGAGTGTCGCCGCGTCGCCGTGGCGGGCTGTCGTTCTCGTGGACTCCGCCTACGGTGCGGCCCTGTGTCTGGACCTCGTGCGATACCCCGTCATCAATGCCGACCCGGCGCGCGCTGTACCGGGATCCGGCCGGTGACTGGATCGGCCTGGACACTCGCTCGGGAATCGCGCCCGAGGGTGGCACGCTCAACACCGCGACGGTGTACGGCCGGACCGGACCGGTGGGGACCACCGCGCAGGCACTCCTGGCGCCGGCGGTGTGATGTGGCGGGCCGGGTGGTATGGACCGGGAAGGCTCCGTGATCGCCCGTCCGGCGGGTGCGGCAAATTCATCCGGGCGCTGAACGGGAGGCATATGGGGACCGGTTTGTGAATGAGCTTGCATGGTCGTGCATAATCATGACATGGCTGATCTCACGGATATGCCCGACCGGAACGGACCCCTGCGCGTGGCCGTCGCCGGTGCCAGTGGTTACGCGGGTGGGGAAGTGCTGCGTCTGTTGCTGGGGCATCCGGAGTACCGAGCCGGGCGCCTCGAGATCGGGGTGCTGACCGCCGGGAACAACGCGGGCACCGCCCTGGGCGCACTGCAGCCGCAGCTGCTGCCGCTGGCGGACCGGATCCTCGCCCCGACCACGGCCGCCGAGCTGGCCGGCCACAACATCGTATTCCTCGGCCTGCCGCACGGGCAGTCGGCGGCCCTGGCGGCCGAACTGCCGGACTCCACGGTGATCATCGACTGCGGTGCCGATTTCCGGCTCACCGATCCGGCCGCCTGGGACCGCTACTACGGCGGGCCCCATGCGGGGAGCTGGCCCTACGGTCTGCCGGAGCTGCCCGGGGCGCGGGAGTCGTTGCGGGGCGCCACCCGGATCGCGGTCCCCGGCTGTTATCCCACGGTCAGCAGTCTGGCGTTGGCGCCCGCGGTCGCCGCGGGCATCGTCGAGCCGACGGTGCACGTCGTCGCCGTCAGCGGCACCTCCGGGGCGGGCCGCAAACTCGATGTCGGCCTGCTCGGTTCCGAGGTCATGGGATCCGCGCGGGCCTACGGCGTGGCCGGTGCGCACCGGCACACCCCGGAGATCACGCAGAACCTGTCGGCGGTCGCCGGCGCGCCGGTCCGGGTGTCGTTCACCCCGGTGCTCGCGCCCATGCCGCGCGGAATTCTCGCGACCTGTACCGCGCCGGTCCGGGTGGACGCGGCCGAGGCGCGCGCCGTCTACGAAAAGGCTTACGCGGACGAGCCCTTCGTGCACCTGCTGCCCGAGGGCGTCCTGCCCCAGACCGGGTCGGTGCTGGGCGCCAACTCGGTCACGCTGCAGGTCGCGGTCGACACCGACGCCGGGCTGCTGGTCGTGATCGGTGCGATCGACAATCTGACCAAGGGCACCGCCGGCGGCGCGGTGCAGTCCATGAACCTCGCGCTCGGCTTCGACGAGACCGCCGGCCTGTCCACCGTAGGAGTGGCCCCGTGACCACCGACAAGAACGGAAACCTCGTGCACAACCAGGGCGTCACCGCACCGCTGGGCTTCCGGGCCGCGGGGATCGCCGCGGGTATCAAGGCCAAGGGCGGTCCGGATCTCGCGCTCGTCTTCAACGAGGGCCCCGACTACGCGGCGGCCGGTGTGTTCACCACCAACAAGGTGAAAGCCGCGCCGGTGCTGTGGTCGCAGCAGGTCCTGAAGGCCGGGCGGCTGCGCGCGGTGATCCTGAATTCCGGTGGCGCCAACGCCTGCACCGGACCGGAGGGTTTCCAGGACACCCATCGCACCGCCGAGGAACTCGCCGCCGCACTGAGCAACTGGGGCACCGAAACCGGAGCCGGTGAGATCGCGGTGTGCTCCACCGGCCTCATCGGTGACCGGCTGCCGATGGACAAACTGCTACCGGCGGTCACCGAGATCGTGCACGAGATGGGCGGCGGGATGTCCGGCGGCACCGATGCCGCGCACGCCATCATGACCACCGATACCGTGCCCAAGGAAGCGTCCCTGCATCATCCGGACAAGTGGAACATCGGCGGGATGGCCAAGGGTGCGGGCATGCTGGCCCCCGGCCTGGCGACCATGCTGGTCGTGCTGACCACCGATGCCGTGGCGAGTGCCGAACAACTCGACACCGCCCTGCGGCGGGCCACCCGGCTCACCTTCGACCGCCTCGACGTGGACGGTGCCATGTCCACCAACGATACGGTCCTGCTGCTGGCCAACGGCGCGAGCGAAGTCGCCCCCACCCAGGACGAACTGGACGCGGCCGTCCTCACGGTCTGCGACGATCTGGCCGGTCAGCTGATGGCCGACGCCGAAGGTGTCACCAAGCGGGTGCTGGTCACGGTCGAGGGTGCGCGCAGTGAGGACGACGCGCTCGTCGCGGCCCGGATCATCGCCCGGGACAGCCTGGTCAAAACCGCCATGTTCGGCTCCGACCCGAACTGGGGGCGGGTGCTGGCCGCGGTGGGCACCGCGCCCATCGAACTGGATCCGGATCTGATCTCGGTGTCGTTCAACGGCTTCCCGGTCTGCGTCGACGGGACGGGTGCGCCCGGCGCGCGCGAGGTCGACCTCTCCGGCGCGGATATCCATGTGGTCGTCGATCTGCGTCTGGGCGAGGGCACCGCCACGGTACGCACCACCGACCTGTCCCACGGCTACGTCGAAGAGAACTCGGCCTACAGCTCATGACCGACGCACTGCGCGAACTGTCCGCGCTGGACAAAGCCCATACCCTCGCCGGTGCGCTGCCCTGGCTGCAGAAATTCCGCGACAAGATCGTGGTCGTGAAATACGGCGGCAACGCCATGATCGACGACGGCCTCAAACGTGCCTTCGCCGCCGATATGGCCTTCCTGCGCACCGTCGGCGTGCATCCGGTGGTGGTGCACGGCGGCGGGCCACAGATCTCGGCCATGCTGAAACGCCTCGGTCTCACCGGGGAGTTCCGCGGCGGTTTCCGGGTCACCACGCCCGAAGTGATGGATGTGGTGCGAATGGTGCTGTTCGGCCAGGTCGGCCGGGAACTGGTGGGGTTGATCAACGCGCACGGGCCCTACGCCGTCGGGATCTCCGGTGAGGACGCCCGGCTGTTCACCGCGACCCGCCGCACGGTGGTCGTGGACGGGGAGGCCACCGATATCGGCCTGGTCGGCGATGTGACCGACGTGCACCCCGATTCGGTGCTCGACCTCATCCGCGCGGGCCGGATCCCGGTGGTATCCACCATCGCCCCCGACGCCGACGGCGTGGTGCACAACATCAACGCCGATACCGCGGCCGCCGCGCTGGCCGAAGGGATCGGCGCCGAGAAACTGGTGGTGCTCACCGACGTCGAGGGCCTGTACACGAATTGGCCCGACCGTTCCTCGCTGACCAGCGTGATCGACACCGACGCGCTGGCCGACCTGCTGCCGTCGCTGGACGCGGGGATGGTGCCCAAAATGGAGGCGTGCCTGCGCGCGGTCCGCGGGGGCGTATCCAGCGCACATGTCATCGACGGTCGCGTACCCCATTCGGTACTGCTGGAGCTTTTCACCGGGGAGGGAATCGGGACCATGGTCACACCGCCGGCGAACGAGGAAAACGGAGTCAGAGCATGAACACTGCGGAACTGCGGCAACGCTGGTCGAACGTGATGATGCGCAACTACCCCACCCCGGAGGTCGTGCTGACCCGGGGGACCGGCGCGGTGGTGTACGACGCGGACGGCAACCGCTACGTCGATTTCGTGGGCGGCATCGCGGTCAACAGTCTCGGTCACGCGCATCAGGCCATCCTGAACGCGGTGATGGACCAGCTCGGCACGCTCGGCCATGTTTCGAACCTGTACGGCAGCGAACCGGTCATAGAACTCGCCGAGCGGCTGCTCGGGCATTTCGGGGACGGAGACGGCCGGGCC
This sequence comes from Nocardia sp. NPDC004568, assembly GCF_040609955.1. Lineage (NCBI taxonomy): Bacteria > Bacillati > Actinomycetota > Actinomycetes > Mycobacteriales > Nocardiaceae > Nocardia > Nocardia sp. NPDC004568. The sequence continues at coordinate 19,394 of NZ_JBEXLL010000076.1, read as the reverse complement.
TTCTTCTGCAACTCCGGCACCGAGGCCAACGAGGCGGCCTTCAAACTGGCCCGGCTCACCGGCCGCCGCAAGATCATCGCCTGCGACGAGGCGTTCCACGGCCGCACCATGGGTGCTCTCGCACTCACCGGTCAGCCGTCCAAACGCGCGCCGTTCGAACCCATGCCGCCCGGCGTGGTGCACATTCCCTACGGCGACGCACGGATCCTGGAGCGCGCGGTCGACGCCGATACGGCCGCGGTCTTCCTCGAGCCGATGCTCGGTGAGAGCGGTGTGGTCGTACCGCCCATGGACTATCTCGTGCGGGCCCGGGAGATCACCGCGCGGGCCGGGGCGCTGCTGATCCTGGACGAGGTCCAGACCGGTATCGGTCGCACCGGCAAGATGTTCGCGCATCAGTCGTTCGGTATCACCCCCGATGTCATCACCCTCGCGAAGGGCTTGGGCGCCGGTCTGCCGATCGGGGCGGTGCTGGCCACCGGGGCGGCGGCCGAACTGTTCACGCCCGGTATGCACGGCACCACATTCGGCGGTAATCCCGTCTGCGCGGCCGCGGCCCTGGCCGTGCTGCGCACGCTCGAGGACGACGGGCTGCTCGAGCACGTCGAATCGGTGGGCAAGCGGCTCAGCGACGGGATCGCGGTCCTCGAGCATCCACTGATCGCCGATGTGCGTGGAGCCGGGCTGCTGATCGGGATCGGGCTCACCGCTCCGGTGGCGCCCCGGGTCGAGGCCCGCGCGCGGGCCGCCGGATATCTGGTGAATCCGGCCAAACCCGATGTGATCCGGTTGGCGCCGCCGCTGGTGCTCACCGAAACCCAGGCCGACAACCTCGTGCTGGATCTGCCGGGGATCCTCGACGACGTGCTGGCCGAAACGAAAGGACCGCGCGGATGACCGCCTCCCTACCACCGGCCACGGCAGTCCGCCACTTCCTGCGTGACGACGATCTGACACCCGCGGAACAGGCCGAGGTGCTGGCGCTGGCCGCCGACCTGAAGAAGAGCCCGTTCGCGCACCGGCCGCTGGAGGGACCACGGGGTGTCGGGGTGATCTTCGACAAGAACTCCACCCGCACCCGGTTCTCCTTCGAACTGGGTATCGCCCAGCTCGGCGGGCACGCGATCGTGGTGGACGGGCAGACCACCCAGCTCGGGCGCGACGAAACGCTCGCCGATACCGGGCGGGTGCTGTCGCGGTATGTCGAGGCCGTCGTGTGGCGGACCTTCGGCCAGCAGCGGCTCGAGGAGATGGCGTCCACCGCCACGGTGCCGGTGGTCAATGCGCTGTCCAATGAATTCCATCCCTGCCAGGTACTGGCCGATCTGCTCACCATCACCGAGCACAAGGGTGGTCTGCGCGGGTTGCGGCTGGCCTACTTCGGGGACGGCGCGAACAATATGTCGCATTCGCTGCTGCTGGGCGGGATCACCGCCGGACTGCACGTGCGGATCGCCGCTCCCGCGGGTTTCCTGCCGGCGCCCGCGGTGGTCCAGGCCGCCGAGGCCCGCGCCGCCGACACCGGCGGCAGCATCGTCGTCACCGAGGATCCGCTGATCGCGGCCGACGGCGCCGATGTGCTGGTCACCGACACCTGGACCTCCATGGGGCAGGAGAGCGACGGTCTGGACCGCGTCGGTCCGTTCCGGCCGTACCAGGTGAACACCGCATTGCTGTCCCGGGCCGCTGCCGGTGCCATCGTGCTGCACTGCCTGCCCGCGCATCGCGGCGAGGAGATCACCGACGAGGTACTCGACGGGCCGCAGAGCGTGGTCTGGGACGAGGCGGAGAACCGGCTGCACGCGCAGAAGGCGCTGCTGGTGTGGCTGCTGGCACGCGAGGACGCGCGACGACGATGAGCGAAGCCCGGATACATTCGGCGGGACCGGTCACCGCCGCCACCCGCGCCGGCCGGCAGTCGCGGATCATCGCGCTGCTGGCCGCGCACCCGGTGCGCAGCCAGACCGAACTCGCCACCCTGCTCGCGGCGGAGGGCATCGAGACCACGCAGGCGACGCTCTCGCGTGATCTGGACGAGCTGGGCGCGGTGAAACTGCGCGCCGCCGACGGCGGCGCCGGCGTGTACGTGGTGCCCGAGGACGGCAGCCCGGTACGGGGGGTCACCGGCGGCACGGGGCGGCTGGCCAAACTGCTCGGTGACCTGCTGGTCTCCACCGACTCCAGCGGTAACATCGCGGTTCTGCGCACTCCGCCGGGCGCGGCCCATTTCTTGGCCAGTGCCCTGGACCGGGCCTCGCTGCCCTATATCGTCGGCACGATCGCCGGGGACGACACCATCGCGGTGATCGCCCGCGAGCCACTCACCGGCGCCGAACTGGCCGCGAAGATCGAGAACCTGGCCTGACCCCGCGGCGGCCCGCGATCGGTCAGTACCTGGGTCCGCCGGCCCGCACGGATATGCGATAGGACAGCCACCGCCCGGTGGCGGGCGCGGCGGCGCAGCCGAACGCGAGCGCCGACAACATCAGCAGCGGACCGGTGAGCGCCAGGGCCGCCGGTTCGCTCGTGGCGACGGCGGCTACCGATCCGGTGATCGCCGCCAACGCGCCGATCACCGAACTCACCAGCGTGAGCGCGCGCCCCGACCGTCTGCCCGTGAGCAACAGCAGACCGCCGCTCACCCACAGCAGCGACACGACTCCGATGAACAGGAGCGCGAGCACCGAATAGCCGAGTTCCGCGCGCCCGGCGGGGTCGGCGGCCACGATCATCCGCGCGGTCTCCACCAGCCCCACACAGAACACGAACACCGGGAACACCGCGACGAGCAGGGTGGCCATACCCGCGGTGACAGCGGTCCCGCGCGACGGTCTCGGTCCGGCCGCCGGCGGCTGCGGCCACGACCGGGCGCCCGGCGGTCGCAGGTCGGCGATCGGCGGTCCTGGGTCGGTCACCACCCGCTGGTGCGCCGGAAACGGCTGCGGCCGGGACGGATGGCCCACGCGGACGTCCGCCCGGGGGTGCGGGGCCGCCGGTCGCGCGACCGACACGGATGTCACCGGGGTCGTCGGCGGCGCCGCGATATGCCTGCCCTCCAGGGCGTCGCGTACCGCGGTGATGAATCGACCGCAGTCTTGGAAGCGGTCCTCGCGCTGTTTGGCCATCGCGCGGGCCACCAGCGGGTCGACGGTGGTGGGCAGGTCGGGGCGGGCCTCGGTGAGCCGCGGCGGTGGTTGCGAGATATGCCCCATCACCACCTGGCCGGGGTTCGTGGAGGCGTACGGGGGCCGTCCGGCGAGAACCGCGAACAGGGTGCAGGCCAGCGAATACTGATCGGAGCGATGATCGACCACCATCCCGGACAACTGCTCCGGTGAGCCGTAGGCGAGGGTGGCGGTGAACGCGCCGGTGGCCGTCAGTTTCGTATTGGCGTCGGTGAGTCGCGCGATCCCGAAATCGGTGAGCACCGAATGGGATTCACGCAGGGATTCGGCATCGGCGATGAGGATGTTGGCCGGTTTCACATCGCGGTGCAGCACACCCCGGCTGTGCGCGTAGTCGAGCGCCGCCGCCGTCTCGCCGAGTAACCGGATCGTGGTCGCGGGCGGATGCGCGCGGGCGTCCCAGCTCGCCGCGTCGGTGCCCCGGATGTACTGCATGGCGATCCACAGGTGCCCCTCGTCGGTGCCGCGGTCGAACACCCCGACAATTCCCGGGTGCTCCAGCCGGGCGACGACATCGGCCTCCAACTCGAACCGGCGGGTGAGTTCGGTATCGGTACTCACCTCGCGATTCAGCAGTTTCAACGCGACACTGCGCGGTAGCCGCGGATGCCGGGCGAGGTATACGGTCCCCATACCGCCCTGCCCCAGCACCCCTTCGATCCGGTATCCGGCGAAGGTCGCGCCCACCCCCAGCACCGCCGCTCCTCCCACATTCATCGGAATGCTGTGACGCTACCGCATTTCCGGGGCGGCGTTCCGGGCGCCGGACTTCCGGGGCGTCTACCGGTGGTATTCGGAACAACTGCGGAGCTCAGGCCGTGGCTACTTCACTCGCGAGCTTTGTGGTGTTACGTGGTGGATAGTCCGGAGCGTCGGCGACGACAGGGGCCGGCATCTGGTGGACGTGCTGGCCCAGGCGACGGTCCGGACCATTGGCTATACAGGGAGTGCGCTTCCCTGTATATAGGACTGACCGGACCGATCGGCAGCGTGTCCGTACTGTGATCGTAGTAGCAAACCATGGGGTGATTCGAGTCCTGCAATGATCGAGCGAGCGGCGGTTTCGAAGGCTTTCGAGCGTATACGTGACGGGTTGGTCGATGACACGGGGGATATTGCGAGAGTGGGTTCGAGCCTACTGCGCGATACCAAGGTCACCCTTCAAAAGGGTGCAGTGCCTACGTATGTTGAAACCGATGTGTCGATCGCGCGATCCGCAGGATCGGGCAGGGGAGACTGTATAGCAGGCGATCCGGGCACGTCCGGGCGACTGCCGGCACTGTCGTTCGAATCTTATCGAGTTGTAGATTCGAATGGCAGTCCAGTGACTCGGCGCACATATTCGAAACAGGAGTTCATCGAATATTGGGAGAATAAGTTCGGGAGGGAGATGACCCATGCGGAACGTGACATTATCGATCATGGATGCATTGGCGTCACCGCGCTGTTTCTGGGGCATAGGCGTGGTGCGCTACCCAATAATCTCGCCTTTGGCGACATCGGATCGCACCGTATAATTTCGGAAGCGGAGAAAGTCTTGGCACCCGGCGACCTGGCCGATGCAAGAATTGGTTATTGGAGGAAGGAAATCGCCAGATCGGAGAGATCTATCGACCAGCATGGAATGGACCGGCCTATTATATACGGAAATCATATGGCGCGCGAGCCGCGCGAGTACATGGAGTACTGCAATAAAAAACTGGAGAAGGCGCTGGTGGATGCGGCAGAAATACATTCTAGAATACCAGAAGGATACAGGAGGGAAATGATCGAAGCCAGGAGTCAGGCGAAAATCGAAGGCAACGAGCGACTGTTCACGCGGATATCGGGCCAGGTGTCGAAGTTCAACGAGATCCTGCAATCTGGTCCCGATGTCGGCGAATTAACGCGCCTGGTAAAAGCGGATCTCGGTGTCGATGTACACCTACCCGCAGGAGACCTCTCGAACGTGAAGGCGCACATGGTAGGGCAACATTACTGGTCAGGGCAAACTAGTGATAATATCATTCACCGCGGCGGCAGGGGTTCGAGCACTCCCGATGCCGCAAGGTTTGCACCACACCCGATAACTGGCCATGTGGATATGTCGGGATACTACCGGCAAGGCAAGCCGGGGTATACCGTTTTTGACTATGGATACTACGACGAAGGCACGGCAAGTTTTTGGTCTGCGAATCATAACGAACTTTATGATCCCGATAACCCGCTAGAGGTATATCAGAGCACTCCGGCAAAATTCCTGTCAGGTTCCATCGCTTACGATAGTACGGCGCTGCATATTATATTTGGCGAAGCTGCTCATTGACGGTTTCGAGCAGGATCGTCATTCTGTCGGATTCGGGTGGCGCCCGGTTCGAGGGTCGGGTCTGGTGGCGTCGCGGGGTGCTTCAGGCGTACCAGGTGCTCGGCGAACGGCAATGGAAAGGCCTTACCGCGGCGCGGCGCGGATGTTCGCCGTGGAGGCAGGGCGGGCGCCGCTGAACGAGCGGGAGCTGTCGGGGTGGGTGGCGCGTGCTTCGCGGCCGTCGCGGAAGACGGTGGCCGGGTTCGACCTGACGTTCACGCCGGTGAAGAGCGTGTCTGCGGTGTGGGCGTTGGCATCGCGTGAGGTCGCTGCCGAGATCGGGGCCGCCTACCGCTCCCTGATCGGTGACGTGATCGCGTATATCGAGCGCGATGCGCTTGCGGACGCGTGGGTCGCCACAGCGACCGCTGCTGCGCCGTTGGATCGGTGATCAGCTTACGGGCGAGACGGTATGCGCCGGGCTCAGTGGTTGTTCACCAGGTCCTGCAGCAGCGGTGTGGCCATATCGATGCCCCATTTGCCGATGGTCAGGGCGGCGTTGCCGAGGGTGACGACGACGTAGCCGATTGTCTCGTAGTTGTCCTGCGCCCACTGTTGCAACATCTGCACGGTCCGTCCTCCTCTGCCCATCGACCGCCTATCGGTGTGACCAGCGTCTCATAGGGTGAGTGGGTGAGGAAGGGGTGGCCGTCGATCGCAACCATTCCTGGATGCGGTATAGCGCCAGGTAGCAGGCGTCGGCACCCCGATTGTGAATGAGATTGCACCATCGTGCATAATCATTTGTAGCGGCGGCGCGCACCGATCCGGCAACGGGCCAGCATACTGCTGGGAAGGCCGCGGGCCCGCGCACGCAGACCACGAACATCATCCGCAGCACCGAATGCATCCGAGGAGCACCAGAACATGTCCGATCGCGTCGTACTCGCCTACTCCGGTGGGCTGGACACCTCCGTGGCCATCAGCTGGATCGGCAAGGAGACCGGCGCCGAGGTCGTGGCCGTGGCCATCGATCTGGGGCAGGGCGGCGAGGATATGAACGTGGTGCGTCAGCGCGCGCTCGACTGCGGTGCCGTCGAAGCGGTCGTGGTGGACGCCCGCGACGAGTTCGCCGACGAGTACTGCCTGCCCACCATTCAGGCCAACGCGCTCTACCAGGGTGAATACCCGCTGGTCTCGGCCATCAGCCGCCCCCTCATCGTCAAGCACCTGGTCGAGGCCGCCAAGTTCCACGGCGCGGACACCGTGGCGCACGGCTGCACCGGTAAGGGCAACGATCAGGTCCGCTTCGAGGTCGGCATCGGCGCCCTGGCCCCCGATCTGAACGTGATCGCCCCCGTCCGCGACTACGCCTGGACCCGGGAGAAGGCCATCGCCTTCGCCGAGGAGAACAAGCTCCCGATCAATGTCACCAAGAAGTCGCCGTTCTCCATCGACCAGAACGTCTGGGGCCGCGCCGTCGAGACCGGGTTCCTCGAGGACCTCTGGAATGCCCCCACCAAGGACGTCTACGACTACACCACCGACCCGACCGTCAACTTCGAGGCGCCCGACGAACTCATCGTCACCTTCGAACGCGGTGTCCCGGTCGCCATCGACGGCCGCCAGGTCAGCGTGCTCGAGGCGATCACCGAACTGAACAGCCGCGCGGGCCGGCAGGGCGTGGGCCGGCTCGATATGGTCGAGGACCGGCTCGTCGGTATCAAGAGCCGCGAGATCTACGAGGCGCCCGGCGCCATCGCGCTGATCACCGCGCACCGGGCGCTGGAGAACGTGACCCTGGAGCGGGAGCTCGGCCGCTACAAGCGGCAGGTCGAGCAGCGCTGGGGCGAGCTGGCCTACGACGGCCTGTGGTTCTCGCCGCTGAAGCGGGCGCTGGACGCTTTCGTCACGGACACCCAGCAGCATGTATCCGGCGATATCCGGATGGTGCTGCACGCCGGTAACGTCACGGTCAACGGCCGTCGCAGCGACCAGTCGCTCTACGACTTCAACCTGGCCACCTACGACGAGGGCGACAGCTTCGACCAGTCGCTGGCCAAGGGCTTCGTGCAGATCCACGGCCTGTCCTCGAAGGTCGCGGCCAAGCGGGACCTGAACCAGAAGTAACGCGCAGCCGAGACAGCCGACCGAGACGTGGGAGAGGTAGTGGGCACCAACGAAGGCGCGTTGTGGGGTGGGCGGTTCGCCTCCGGCCCCGCCGAGGCGATGGCGGCGCTGAGCAAATCGACCCAGTTCGACTGGGCGCTGGCGCCCTACGATATCCGCGCCTCAAAGGCGCACGCCCGGGTGCTGAACAAGGCCGGACTGCTGTCGGAGAGCGATCTGAGCGCCATGCTCGCCGGCCTGGACGGGCTCGCCGCCGATGTCGGATCCGGTGCCTTCACGCCCGCGGAATCCGATGAGGATGTGCACGGCGCGCTCGAGCGCGGCCTCATCGACCGGGTCGGGCCGGAGCTCGGCGGGCGGCTGCGCGCCGGGCGCTCCCGCAACGACCAGGTCGCCACGCTGTTCCGGATGTGGCTGCGCGACGCGGTACGGCGTATCGCGGCCGGGCTGGTGACGGTGGTGGACGCCCTCGCCGATCAGGCCGCGGCGCATCCGGACGCGGTGATGCCGGGCAAAACCCATCTGCAGGCGGCGCAGCCGGTATTGCTGGCCCACCATCTGCTCGCCCACGCGCATCCGCTGGTGCGCGATATCGACCGGCTGCGCGATTTCGACAAGCGGGCCGCCGTCTCGCCGTACGGGTCCGGTGCGCTCGCCGGGTCCTCGCTCGGCCTCGACCCCGAGGCCATCGCGGCCGAACTCGATTTCACCGCCGCGGCCGCGAATTCCATCGACGCGACCTCCGCGCGGGATTTCGCGGCCGAGGCCGCCTTCGTCCTGGCGATGATCGGCGTGGACCTCAGCCGGATGGCCGAGGAGATCATCCTGTGGAGCACGCCGGAGTTCGGCTACATCACCCTGGCCGACGCCTGGTCGACCGGTTCGTCGATCATGCCGCAGAAGAAGAACCCGGACGTCTCCGAACTCACCCGCGGTAAAGCGGGCCGGCTGATCGGCAACCTCACCGGGCTCCTCGCCACCCTGAAGGCCCAGCCGCTGGCCTACAACCGGGACCTGCAGGAGGACAAGGAACCCCTGTTCGACTCGGTGGCGCAGCTGGAGCTGCTGTTACCGGCCATCGCCGGCCTGGTCTCCACTCTCACCTTCCACACCGACCGGATGGCCGAGCTGGCGCCCGCCGGTTTCACTCTGGCGACCGATATCGCCGAATGGATGGTCCGGCACGGGGTGCCGTTCCGTGTCGCGCACGAAGCCGCCGGCGCCTGTGTGCGGACCGCCGAGGCGCGCGGGGTCGGACTGGACGAGCTGACCGACGAGGAGTTCGCGGCGATCGACCCGGCGCTCACCCCGCGGGTCCGTGAGGTGCTGACGGTGGCCGGCTCCGTCGCGTCGCGTAATGCCCGCGGCGGCACGGCGGGGGAGCGGGTCGCCGAACAGCTCGGCGAGATCCGCGCGGCCGCCGAGCAGATCCGGAGCTGGCTGGACTGATCCGGTGTCCCGGGCGGTGGCGAGCCATCCGGGGGACCGGCCCTGAAGCACCGGCCGGGGTCGCCCGGCCGGTGCGGAAACGACGTCCCGGTACGCGCATGCCGGTGGCTCGGCCGTCGTTGTCGGCCTCAGGGCTGATCCGCGACGCGTCGAGCGAAGCCGTCCTCGGCGGCTCGCGGAGCACGGAAAATAATCTTATTACGTAGATATGCGCATCTTGATATAGATAACCGAACCCGAAGGGATGACCGACTCGAGCTGTTGGTCGCAACGCCGCACGATCGGCGAGCACCACGTTCGGGTCCGGATATCTGGTCCGGTCGCATCCGGACCGCCTCCAGACCACGCGATGAGACGGCGTGACGAGGACCGGGATAACGGCCGGTCGCTGTCGGCCGATGAAGCCGGCATGGAGTTCATACTGGTCGCACTCGCGGTGGCTTATCTGGTTGTCGCCGATTTTCTCGGCAGTATCGCGCAGGCGCTGGGCTCGGCCGGGATGTAGAAACGACGAGACATCCGGTGCCCTGGCGGCGGCGGGCTCAGGCCGGAACCGGCGGCCCGGCGGCGGCGATCTCCAGTACGCCGGCGAGCCAGGGACTGAACCCGTCCGGGTCCTCCCGTAGCCGGGCGCGCAACTCGTCCGGGCCGATCCAGCGGTAGTCGGCGACCTCGGCCGGGTCGGGCCGCGGCCGCGCATCGTCGAGCACGCCCACCAGGACGTGATCCCATTCGTCCTCGACGAACCCGGTGCGCGGGTCGCTCGCCCGGTAGCTGTAGACACCGACCTCGGTGAGCGGTACGCGCAGCCCCATCTCTTCGGTCAGACGCACACCGGCCGCCTCGACGACGGGGACGCCGGGGGCGGGATGGCCGCAGCACGTATTCGACCAGCGTGCCGGAAACCGCGTCTTACCGGGCGCGCGTTGCTGCAGCAGGGTCCGGCCCGCGGTGTCGAAGATCAGCACCGAGAAGGCCCGGTGCGGGCGGCCGGGGGCACGATGGGCCTCGGCCACCGGGCACGACCCGACCGTCTTGCCGGTGGAGTCGACCAGCTCGACGGGCAGGTTTTCCCGGTCGGCGGTGGTGGATGGCACGGTCGGGTCGGTCACGATCCTCACCCTATCGGCGCGGGCTAGGGTTCCGCCGAGGTGGCGGGTACATGATGTAGATGTCACAACGGACCTCACGGGTACGGGGTGCGATATGGCAGGCTTTGTGCATACCACGGGGTTTGTGAGGTATGCCACGCCACAGGTAGGGCTGGGAGCGGAATGTGAAGTTGAGTGTGCGAGGTCTGGCGGGGTCGGCGCGGCGGGTGATGTCCACCGCGCAGAACGGGCTCGAGGTGATCCGCTTCGGCGGACTGGGCAGGGATACCGAGTCCTCACCGTTCGAGATCGCCGAGCGACGGCCCATGTACCGCCTGCGCCACTACTTCCCCGCCGCCCCCAAAGGCGGTCCGGTGGTGTTGTTGGTCCCGCCGCTCATGGTCAACGCCGATATCTGGGACGTCAACGGCGACGACGGCGCGGTCGGCATCCTGCACCGCGGCGGTATCGACTGCTGGGTCATCGATTTCGGTTCGCCGTCGGTGGAGGAAGGCGGCTGGAAACGCGATCTCGCCGACCATGTGCTCGCGGTGAACACCGCGATCGATACGGTCTGCGCCGCGACCGGCCGCGATGTGCACCTGATGGGGTATTCGCAGGGCGGTATGTTCGCCTACCAGACCGCGGCCTTCCGGGCGAGCAAGGGTATCGCGAGCATCGTGACCTTCGGCAGCCCCGTCGATATCGTGGCCGGGATGCCGCTGGGCCTGCCGCATGCCGCGGTCTCGGATCTGGTGGATTTCGCGGCCGACCATGTCGTGCCCCGGCTGCCGATCACCGACCGGATGGTCCGCATCGGATTCCAGCTCCTCGACCCGGTGAAGACCGCCAAGGCGCGGATCGATTTCCTGCGCCAGCTGCACGACCGCGAAGCATTGCTGCCCAAGGAGCGGCAGCGGCGCTTCCTGACCAACGAGGGCTGGGTCGGCTACGCCGGGCCCGCCGCGGCCGACCTGCTCAAACAGTTCGTCGTGCACAACCGCATGATGCTGGGCGGTTTTGTCATCCGCGACCAGCCGATCTCGCTGGCCGACCTGAAATGCCCGATTCTGGCTTTCCTCGGTGAGGTCGACGAGATCGGCCAGCCCGCGGCGGTGCGCGGTATCGTGCGGGCCGCGCCGCGGGCCGAGGTGTACGAGTCGACAGTGGTCTCGGGCCATTTCGGTCTCGTCGCGGGATCGGTCGCCACCAAGTGCACCTGGCCCCAGGTGCGCGACTGGGTGGGCTGGGTCGAAGGCGGCAATCCACTGCCGGAAGAGATCGTGCCGATGACCGATCACGTCGCGGAGGAGGCACCGCGTACCGCCCTGCTGCGCGTGGTGCACACCGCCGCCGCCCTGGCCGGAGCCGGCGCCGAGGTGGGCCGCACGCTCGAACACCTGGCCGCCAACACCCTGCGCGGATCGGTGGGCGTGGTCGAGGGCGCCACCCGCACACTGCCCCGGCTGACCCGGCTCGGCACGATCGAATCGACGACCCGGATCTCCATCGGCCGGCTGCTGGCCGAACAGGCCCGGCGGTCGCCGCGCGGTGAATGTTTCCTCTTCGACGACCGGGTGCACACGAATGCCGCGGTCGATATCCGGATCGACAATGTGGTGCGCGGTTTGATCTCGGTCGGGATCCGGCCCGCGACCCGGGTCGGGGTGGTGATGGAGACCCGGCCCAGTGCGCTGGTGACCTTGGCGGCATTGTCGCGTCTGGGTGCCGTCGCCGTGCTCATGGCGCCCGAGAGCGATCTGACCACCGCTCTCGCGCAGACCGGGACGACGGTGCTGGTCTCGGATCCGGAGAACGTACGCCACGCCGTCGCCACCGGGGCCCGGGTGTTCGTCCTCGGCGGCGGTGACGCCCGCGGCCTCGCGGTGCCCGCGGGTACCGATGTGGTGGATCTCGAACAGGTCGATCCCGAGCGGGTCCGGGTGCCGGGCTGGTACCGCCCGAATCCGGGACGTGCCCGGGAATTGGCGTTCATCCTGGTCGCCGGCGTAGGGGACCGGCTGGACATCAAATACATCACCAATCACCGCTGGGCGCTGTCGGCGTTCGGTACCGCCTCGGCGGCCGATCTCGACAACAAGGACACGGTGTACTGCCTGGCGCCGCTGCACCATTCGTCCGGACTGCTGGTGAGCCTGGGCGGAGCCATCGCCGGTGGGAGCCGGATCGCGCTGGCCCGGTCCCTGGATCCGGGCCGTTTCGCCGAGGAAGTCCACCGCTACGGGGTCACGGTCGTGACGTACACGTGGACGATGCTGCGCGATATCCTCGACGCCGAGGTCTTTCCGGACGGGCACGCGCATCCCATCCGGTTGTTCATCGGCTCCGGAATGCCCGCCGGTCTGTGGCGTCGCACCGTCGAACAGTTCGCCCCGGCCCGGGTGCTCGAGTTCTATGCCTCCATCGAGGGCGATGTGGTGCTCGCGAATGTGCCGGGTGTGAAATTCGGCTGCAAGGGCCGGCCGGTGCCGGGGACCGCGCGGGTGGAACTGGTGGCCTACGACCCGGTCTCCGGCCAGGTCCAGGTCGACGACCACGGCTACGCCCGCCGGTGTGCCGACAACGAGGTCGGGCTGCTGATCGGCTCGGCCGGGGCGGGGGTGGACCTGTCGCTGGGCGGATTACGCGGCGTCTTCGAACCGGAGGACTCCTGGTTGCCCACCGAGAACCTGTTCCGGCGCGACAGCGACGGCGACTACTGGCTGGTCGACCGGATCGACACCGTGATCCGGACCCGGCGCGGCCCGGTGTACACCCAGCCGATCGTGGATGTGCTCAACGATATCGCCGCCGTCGATATGGAAGTGGCCTTCGCACTGCCCGCGCGCGACCGGGTCCTCGCGGTCGCGGCGGTGAGCGTACGTCCGGGTTTCCGGCTCGAAGCCGGCGATATCACCGAAGCCCTGCGCTCGCTGGCGCCCGACCAGCGCCCGGATGTCGTGTACATCGTCGACGATATTCCGCGCAGTCCGTCGTTCCGGCCGTCGGCACACGCCGTCGCGGCGGCGGGCGGCCCGCGCCCCGGCCCGCTCACCTGGTGGTATGAACCGGAATCGGAGACCTACGAAGCACTCACCGAGGCCGATCCCGCCGGACTGTGACCGCCGCCCCCTGTCAGCACCGGTACGCGGTGACCGCGTCGAGCACCCGGTGGATCTGGTCCCGGGTGAGCATGGGCCACAGCGGTAGCCGGACGATACTCGCCGCGAACCGGGCGCTGCGGGTGCACGGGTAGGGCGTCCGGCCGTATTTGAGCCCCGCCGCGCTCGAGTCGAGTGGTACATAGTGGAACGGCGCCACGATCCCGCGGTCGGCGAGATACCGGATGAGGCCGTCGCGGGCTTCCTCGGTCGGCATACGCAGGTAGAACAGGTGTGCGGTATGGCGCCGGTCCGGCGGCACCGACATCGGGGCGACCCCCTGCTCGGCCGCCCAGGAGCCGAGCCCGGCCGCGTAGGTGTGCCACACCCGGTGCCGGGCGCGCTGAATGGTGTGGAATTCGGCGAGCTGGGCGTCGAGTACGGCGGCATTGAGTTCACTGGGCAGATAACTGGACCCGATGTCCTGCCAGGAGTACTTGTCCACCTGGCCGCGCAGGAACCGGGCGCGATCGGTGCCCTTTTCCCGGATGATCTCGGCGCGGCCCATCAGGATGTCGTCGGAGAGCAGCAGCGCACCGCCCTCACCGCAGTGCACGTTCTTCGTATCGTGGAAACTCTGGGTGCCCAGCGTGCCGAGGGTGCCGAGCGAGCGGCCCCGCCAGGTACCGCCGAGTCCGTGGGCGTTGTCCTCGATCAGCGCCAGACCGTGCCGGTCGGCGAGGCGTTGCAGGGTGGCCATATCAGCGGCCACCCCGCCGTAGTGCATGACCACGATCGCCTTGGTGTGGTCGGTGATCGCCGCCGCGGCGGCCTGCGGGTCGATATTGCCGGTGGTGCTGTCGATATCGACGAAAACGCAGGTGGCACCGTGTACCGCGAACGCCGCGGCGGTGGAGGTGAACGCGAAACTCGGCACGATCACCTCGTCGCCGGGCCCCAGCTCGAGCAGGAGCGCGGCCAGTTCCAGCGCATGGGTGCACGAGGTGGTCAACAGAACGTGGCGAGCTCCGGTGATCTCGGCGAGTTTCGCGGTGGCCGCGGCGGTGAACGGGCCGTCGCCGTGACAGTGGTCGGAATCGAGTACGGCGGTCAGATTCGACAGTTCCGCGGCCGACCGATAGGGACGGCTGAAGATGATCCGCTCGGTCACCTCGCCGCCTCGGCGGCCCGGCGCACCGCCGCGGCCGTCGGCTCCTCCGCGGGGCGGGGTGTCGGCGATTCCACCGTCAGGTACAGCGGTTTTCCGACCAGGATGTGCAGAACCACTCCGAGGTATTCGGCGATGAGGCCGAGCGAGAACAGCACCGCGCCCGAGCACAGCAGCAGCACCACGATGATGGAGGCCCAGCCCTCCGGGTCGGCGCCGTCGCCGGTCAGCGCCGTGTAGATGATCACGCCGGCCAGCACCGCCCCGGCCAGCGCCAGCGTCACCCCGAGCAGGCTCACCAGCCGCAGCCCGCGGGTTCCGGTGCACAGCACCATCTTCCAGAACAGCGAGAACAGCCGCCGGTAGCTGTACCCGGATTCGGCCCGGCCCTCGGAGCGCAACAGCACAGGGACCGTCGCGGTCCGGCCGACGACCCAGGTCAGTGCGACATCGAGATAGGCGCCGTTGGCCGCGACCTCGGCGAGCCGGCGCCCGATATCGCCGCGGATCAGCCGGAAGCTCTCGAATCGGGTGGAGGCGGGGAAGGCGAAGAGAGTGGCCAGCACCAGTTTCGCGCCGCGCGAGGTGAGGTTGCGCAGCGGACCGTGCGGGCGGGTGTTGGTGGGCCGGGAGTAGACCAGGTCGGCGCGTTCGCGGTACGCGGCATCCAGGAACGCGGCGATATGGGCCGGGTCGTGTTGCCCGTCCTCGTCCATGGTGACGACCCAGCGTTCCCGGGCGGCGGCCAGCCCGGCGATGGTGGCCGCGTCCTGTCCGTAATTGCGGCTCAACCAGACCACCCGCACCTGCGGGTATTCGCGCGCCAGCCGCTGTAGTACGAGATCGGAGCGGTCGGGGCCGTGATCGTGCACCAGCACGATCTCCGCGACCCGGAAGCCGAGACCGCCGGGAGTCGCGGTGGGTACACCCAACACGTCCAGCTCCCGCACGAGCGCGGCGACGGTCTGTTCACCGCGGTACACCGGGACCACGACCGAAATACCGCATACTTCGGGCGAATCGGATTCGAAGTCGGGGGCCGGGTGGTCGCGCCCGGGTCGTGGGGCCGCGGTGCCGAGAGGGGGAATGGGGCGGGTCGCCGGTGGCCGGTCGGCGGCCCGGGCGGACACGGAGCTGGGAGAAAACGGCATTGGCGAGATCGACTTTCGACGGTGGATAACGCGTGCCGGGTCTCGATGACGCTGGTGAGCCCGAGAAATGCGAACTCTAGCAGGTGCGGTGCGGACGAGGCGGGCAGATCCGAATGCGCGTCGTTCCGGTCGTGGAACCCACTGCGGGCGGTAGGGTCTGGGACCCGTGGCGGATGGTCGAGCCGAGAGTCGGCGGGATGTGGTCCGGTGGGGTCTGGTGTGCACGGCGGGCGTGCTCGCCGCCTATCTCGCTGTCCTGCTGGCGAATTCCCGGCATTTCTACACCGACGACACCGAGTCCCAGTACGCGCCGCTGTGGGTGATGACCGGCCGCGCCCTGCGCGAGGGGCGGTTCCCGGTATTGGTGCCGGAGAACTGGCTGGCCGGTAACTACGCCATCGAGGAGACCGGTCTGCTCAATCCGCCGCAGCTGCTGATCGATCTGCTCGCGGTCTCGGTGGACGATCTCGCGTTGTACGCGACACTGGTCAAAATGCTGTTCGCGGTCGTGCTGGGGCTCGGTGTGTACCGTGTCTGCCTGGCCTACGGCGGCCGCCCGCCCTGGTCGGCGGTGGCCGGGGTGGCTTTCCCCTGTAGCGGTTTCCTGTTGTTCTTCGACGCGGCCAGCTGGATGACCGCGTTCACCGGGACCACCTGGCTGGTGCACGCCTGGGCGTCGGGAGTGCGCTTCGCCCGGGGTCGCGGGGGACCTGTCCCGGTGTTCGTGTTCCTCTATCTGACGATCTCGGTGCAGTACGTCTTTCCCGCGGTGGAAGCGGCCGTGCTGTTCGCCACCGTGCTCCTCGGCGAATTCGTGTACCGGCGGCAGTGGGGGCCGGTGGTCCGGCTCGCCCTGGTGGCCGGGTGCGCGGCGGCGGCCGGTCTGGCGACCTACCTGCCGAGTCTGCTGACCGCCGATGTCACCTGGCGCGGCGCGTCGGAGGTCCGCAACGACCAATTCCTGACCGTGCCGTGGTCGGAATCGCTGAACGCCAGCCTGCCCAGTACGTTGCCCGCCTTCACTTCCTGGTGGGGATACGTGCAACCGCTGCCCATGGTGTACATCGCGTGGTTCCTGATCCCGGCGCTGGCCTTCGTCGACTGGAAACGCGCCGCGGACGCGGCGCGGGAGCTGAGCGGGCCCGCCCTGTTCGCCGTCCTGACCCTGCTGTGGACCGCCGGGCCCGGAACCATGGGCCCGCTGCGCTGGCCGGCCCGGGTACTGCCGATGGTCGCGCTGGCGCTGCTGGTGCTGGTGTGTGTCCTGCTCGGCCGGTTCGGCACGGTCGCCGGAACCCGTCGGCGTGGTATCGCCGCCGCGGTCCTGGTCGTGCTCCTGCTGGCGCGGTCCGCCGCGGCCGCGCCGGAGGAGACGCTCGGCCACCTGATGGCCGCGGGCGGAGTGGGCGGGCTGGGGGCGGTCGTGCTGTGGCTGGGCCGGACCCGCGGGCGGGGCGCCGCCTGCCTGCTCACGCTGGTCGCGGTGGCGCCGATCGCCTACCTCCAGGTGCACGCGGCCCAGCCCACGCCCATGAGCTGGAATCTGCCCGCGAAGCGGTCGGAGATGACGGCGGCCTTCCCCGATTTCCCGGGCACCACGCTGCAATTGGGCGACCGGGCGCTCATCGCTCCCGGCGAGCGCACCCTCGACGGTGCGTACGGGTCGCTGGCCTTCGGTAACTACGCCAAGAACCTGGAGGTCGACTATGTGGGCGGCTATACCCCCAACGGTCACTTCTATTTCGGCCATCTGCTGTGTATGCGCTGGGACGTCAGCGTCTGCCCCGACGCCTATCGACGGGCCTTCGCGCCGGAACCCGAGACCGGACGGCCCCTGGTGGATCTGATGCTGGTCGACCGCGTGGTCCTCCAGCGCGCGCTGTTCCCCGGAGCCCGCGAGCAGCCCGCGCCCGCGGGCTGGAAATGGGTGGACTATCCGGGGCACGAACAGTACATCGTGGTTCTCGAACGCGAGACCGGCCCGGTGTCGGGACGCGCCGGCCGGGTCGCCCACACCGCCGGTGTCACCGTCGGCGCCACCGCCGAATCGGATACCACCAGCCGGGTCCGGGTCGATTCACCCACCGGCGGCCGGATCGTCTTCGCGCGATTGGGCTGGCCTGGGTATCGCGCGCACCTCGACGGCCGGCAGCTCCCGATCGACGTGGTGGCGAACAGTTTCGTCGCCGTGGATATCCCGCCCGGCACCCGCGCGGGAGACCTGGAACTCACCTGGCGGCCTCCCGGTTGGAAGATCGGCGCCGCGCTGGTGACAGCCGGATTGCTCGGCCTGGCCGCCCTGGAGCTGGACCGCCGGCGCGGCCGCCGGCGAACTGTCCCGCCGCCTGCCGAACCACCGGCCGGCCCGGCCGAGCCACTCGTCGGCCCGGCCGAACCGCTCGTCGGCCTCGCTGTACCTCGTGGCGGCCCGGCCGCTGCGCCCACCGACCCGGTGGCTCCGCCGCCCACCGACCCGGTGGCCGGCGGGCCAGGTCCCGTCGCCGCGCGCCCGTGACCGGATCCGCCGGACACCGGGCCACCCCGCGCGACGGTACGCTCGCGGAGCCCACCGACCCGGGCCCCCTGCTGCGGCTCGTGCGCCGGCGGGAACTCGCCTTCGCGGTGGTCGGGGCCGTCAACACGGCGATGGGAGTCGGCCTGACCATGGGATGGCTGTGGCTGCTCGGGACCGCTGTGCCACCGTCGGTGGCGGTGGCCGCGGCCTACGCCACCGGTGTCGGGATCGCCTTCGTGCTGCACCGCAATCTGGTGTTCCGGGTCCGCGGCCGGGTGCTCCGGGATTTCGCCGCGTTCGTGGCCGTCAACAGCGGCGGACTGGTCGCCAACGCCCTGCTGCTCGAACTCGCTGTCACGGTGCTCGGCTTTCCCCGGGCGCCCGCCGCGATCGTGGTGATGGGCGCGGTCGCGGTCGGCAGCTATTTCGGCCACCGCTCCCTCTCGTTCCGCCGACCGGTAGGTTGATCCTCATGTCGGAGGAAACCATTCTGGATCCCACCCTGCTGAGCCTGCTGGCCTGCCCGCAGGACAAAGGTCAGCTGCATCTGGTGCGCGCCGCCGACGGCGCGGATCTGCTGTACAACCCGCGACTGCGCCTGGCCTACCCGATCGACGGCGGTATTCCGGTACTCCTCGCCGATGAGGCCCGCCCGGTCGACGACGCCGAACACGCCGACTTCGCCCGCCAGTACGGGGAGTGACATCCGGGTCAGGGCTCGTCGGCAGCGGCCGAGTCCTGACCCAGATTCCCGGTGAGATAACGCTGGACCGTGGGCCCGACGGCCGCGACTATCTGCGGCAGCGGCAGCCCACTCACCGGTTGAAGCGCCAGGATCTTGCGGGAGATCACCAGTCCCGCCATCTGTGAGGCGGCCAATGCCACCCGGAGCCGGCCGTCGTCGGTATCGGTGGCGATTCGCTGCCGCACCCGCTCCAGCACCACCGACAGGAGAAAATCGCGGGCCAGCGAGGTATCCCCGCTCGCCACCAGACTCCGCACCAGTGCCACCGCACCGGTGCCGGCCGGGGAATCCCACAGGCCCACCACGGCGGCGACGATGGTTTCGCCGAGCCGGTCCAGCGGTACCGCGTCCACCCGCCGCAGGACGATCTCCGGATCCACCGGTAGTTCCACCACCGCGGCGAACAACTGCTGCTTGGTCCCGAAGTAATGGTGCACCAGCGCCGGATCCACCTCCGCGTCCGCGGCGACCGCTCGGATGGAGGTTTTGTCGAATCCGCATTTCGCGAAGCGCTCCCGGGCCGCGGCCAGGATCGCGTCCCGGGTTCCCGACCGGCCGGGCCGGCGGCCCGGCCG
>NZ_JBEXLL010000075.1:0-32210 GCF_040609955.1 Nocardia sp. NPDC004568 | reverse complement strand
CCGAGTGCAGGCGACCGGCCGGAGTCCGGTCGCCTGCTCTCGTGCTATATCTACCGCGGTGTTCGTCGGCCGGCCGTCCCGAGGGCAGTTTCGGCAGGGCTCGTCGCGCGCTGTGGACTCACTGACGAGGGGCAAGGTATGGGACATCTGTTCGGCACCGACGGCGTGCGCGGGCTCGCCAACGATACGTTGAGCCCGGAGTTGGCGTTACGGGTTGCCGGGGCGGCGGCACAGGTCCTGGGTGTGGATCTGCACACCGGCCACCGCAAGGTCGCGGTGGTCGGCCGGGATCCGCGCGCCAGCGGGGAAATGCTGGAGGCCGCGGTGACCGCGGGCCTGACCGCCGCGGGAATGGATGTGTTACCGGTCGGTGTGCTGCCTACTCCGGCCGTCGCCTACCTGACCGCGCTGTACGACGCGAGCCTGGGCGTGATGATCTCCGCCTCGCACAATCCCATGCCGGACAACGGAATCAAGATCTTCGCGGCGGGCGGGCACAAGCTCGAGGACGCCGTCGAGGAACGGATCGAGGCCCGGGTGGCCTCCGGTGGGACCGACCGTCCCACGGGCGCGGCGATCGGCCGGGTACTCGGGGCCGCTGGGGCGCGCCAGCCCGGTGCCGACCTGCCCGACCAGTTCGGTGTGGGCGGCACCCACGAGCGCTATATCGAACATCTGGTGGAGGCCACCGGCCAGGACCTGAGCGGACTGACCGTCGTCGTGGACTGCGCGCACGGCGCCGCCTCGGAGGTCGGCCCGGCGGCCTACCGGGAGGCCGGGGCGCGGGTGGTCGCGATCAACGCGGACCCGGACGGCCTCAATATCAACGCCGACTGCGGGTCGACCCATATCGAACAGGTGCAGCGCGCGGTCCGGGAGCACGGGGCCGACCTGGGACTGGCCCACGACGGCGACGCCGATCGCTGCCTGGCGGTGGATGCCGCGGGCGAGGTGGTGGACGGGGACGCGATCATGGCGATCCTGGCCATCGGTATGCGTGACGCCGGAACGCTGGCCGGGAACACCCTCGTCGCCACCGTGATGAGCAATCTGGGGCTGCATCTGGCGATGCGCGCGGCCGGAATCACCGTGCGTACCACCGGTGTCGGTGACCGGTACGTCCTCGAGGAACTCCGCGGCGGCGGTTACACCCTCGGCGGGGAGCAGTCCGGCCATGTGGTCTTCCCGCGCCACGGCACCACCGGCGACGGTATCCTCACCGGCCTGCAGCTGATGGCGCGGATATCACGCACCGGCGCGCCCCTGGCCGAGCTGGCGAGTGTGATCCAGAAGGTCCCGCAGGTACTGGTGAACGTCCCGGTCACGAACAAGGTCGCGGTCACCGCCGACCCCGGGGTGCTCGAGGCCGTCCGCGCCGCCGAGGGGCAGCTCGGCGACACCGGGCGAATCCTGCTGCGCCCCAGCGGCACCGAACAGCTGGTCCGGGTGATGGTGGAAGCCGAGGATCACGAACGGGCCGAGCAACTCGCCGAGGATCTCGCGAAACTGGTCGCGGCGGTCTGAACCGGGCCGCGGCTCAGGGATCCACCCTGAGCCGCGACGCCTGGAAATCAGGGTGCGGGTCGGTAGTGCTGCCGATGCGGGCCACCGGGGCGGGTGCGGATAGTGGACGGTGTAGCAGCCGCGATCGAAAGGACCGCCATGACCGCCCCCGCACGCCGTTTCACCCGCTCCACCGCCGACAAGTGGATCGGCGGAGTCTGCGGCGGTATCGCCGAATACTTCGGTTGGAGCTCCGGAATCGTCCGGCTGTTGTTCGTCGTCTCCTGTGTACTGCCCGGCCCCCAGTTCCTGATCTATCTGGCGTTGTGGATCTTCATGCCGAAGCGCTGATCCCGCCGGAGGGAGCCGGTGATCTCCTGTACCTCGTATCGTCCGTAGCCCCGTTCCCGCCCCGGGAGCGGGGCTGCGCTGTATCGCGGGGGATGGAAAGATGGGCGGGAACATCGTCGTGGTCGACCAGTGGAGCTCAGGAGAATCCTTGCCTACATCAGGAGAGTTCCCTGGCGTCGGTATGCCGAGTTTCGAGCCGTCCTCGGCGCCGGACGGTCTGGGCGCGGTGGAATGGAATTTCCGACCCGGACCTCGAGGGCGACTACTCGGCCGGGGAGTGCCACCGCGATCCGGATGGGGCGGGCGACCGGCGGCAGACCGATCAGGGGAAGGTAGGGGAGTGATCGGGGCGCCGGACGCGCGGAGCGGGATGGAACCGATGCTCGTGCGGTCGCGTCGAATCGGGTAGGACGAACACCGCAGGGCCGATCGGGGGTCACCCGGGAGGGGCGGGGATACGGAGGGGAGACCCATGAGTACGGGTGATCGAACGGTCGGGATGCAGAGCGACGCCCTGGTGAGTCTGGCGAACAAGATGCGTACCAGTGCCGATGTGGTGAAGGGGCAGAGCGGTAGCGTCGCCGGCGGCGTGATCGCTCCCGCCGATACCGGCGCCGAGTACAAGAAGCAGGGGGATGCCCTGCACGCCGGCCTCGAGGCGGTGCGGCAATGGCTCGCGGATTGGTCCGAGGCCACGCAGCTCACCGGTGATGCGATGGGGCAGGCCGTGATCGAGTTCTCCACCGTGGACAAGGAGAACGCCGCGAACACCCAACAGGCGGCGAGCTGAGCAATGGCCGACAACCCGAGCGCCGCCGCGACGGAGAATCGCAGCTGCACCGAACTACTCGAAATCGGCTCGAAGGCATTGCGCTACTTCGAGATATTGGAGGTCCGGTACCTCCGATGGGTGGGTGACGCGACCCCGCCCGATTTCAAGCGGTATGCGGAGCTGCACAAACTCTTCTATCACCAGAACGGTCTGAAAGAGGACGCGTTCCGGCGAGCCGCCGATATCGTGAAGACCGTACTCGATCGAGTCGCCACCGAACGGAATCAGCAGGCCACTTTCGCGCAGACCCTTCCGACGGTGTGGTCGGGAGAGGCAGCGAGCCGGGCAGCGACCATGATCGCCACACAACTCCAGCTGTCCGAGGTCGATATCAATATCGTGCGCAAGGTCCACGAGGAAATGGACCCGGCCCCGCAGGCGCTGCGGCAGGCGGTGGCGATCAAGGCCAAGGCTGCCGAAGGAATCCTGCCGGCCGGCGATCCCGAGGTGGACGGTAAGAGTCCCGAAGATATCGACAGCATCATCACCGCGGCCAGAGGCTGGGGATGGAGCCTGAGCGGCAGCGACGACAGTCTGGTGGGCAGGATCAAGCGAATCTTCCCGGAGCTCGATATCGGTGCCGAGGACAAGGTGATCATCTACTCGGGCGACGAGGCCCAGAAGAAGATCAGCGATTTCTGCCATAAATGGCTGGATGAAAAATTCCGCGTGGACTACGAGTCGAACCTCAAAGAATTCGTGGATGCCTGCAACCAGACGAATCAGCAGGTCTCGGGTATCTACGACGAACTGGTGAAGGCCTTCACGGGCCTCAATGTGACGAAATATCCGTGTCCGAAGGTTTCGACGACTTCGCCGTCGCAGCCCGGCACGCCCGCCGGCACCGACCAGCCCGGCAGCACGGGGACCCCGTCCCCCACGACTACCCCGTCGACCACGACCACCCCGTCGACCACCGACACTCCGTCGACGACGGGCACGCCCTCGACCAGCCCGACCACTACCGACAATCCGCTGTCCACCCTCGCGCAACTGGGCACCCAGCTCGCTTCGTCGGGCCTCGGTACCCAGGTGTCCGAGGGACTGAGCAGCCTGGTGAGCTCGGCGGGTCAGCAGATCGGCAGCACGCTCGAGGAACTGCGGGAACAGGCCGAGCAGGTGCTCGATCCGGACGGCGAGGACGAGTCGGAGAAAGACCTCGACGGGGACGGTGAACCGGACCAGGATGCGGACGGCGACGGAAAGCCCGACACGGACCTGGACGGCGACGGCGAGCCGGATGCCGATGTGAACGGTGACGGAAAGCCCGACGAAGACCTGGACGGTGACGGGAAACCGGATGTGGACACCGACGGCGACGGAAAGCCGGACATTGATGAGGGTGTCGATTTCAACGGTAAGAACTACAAGCTCGAAGTCGGTTCCGACGGGCAGTTGAAACTCGTGGTGGACGATGCGGCGGGCGAGCCGGTCACCTACCGGGTCGAGGTCGGGCCGGACGGTACCCCGGTGATCGTCGGCGAGAATCGGCCCGGTGCGACCGCGCCGCCCGCGACCGAGGAACAGCAGCCTGCCGGCCGACCGGCGGGTGTGCCCGGCGCACCGTCCGGAACCGAACAGGAAGATGGTGAGCATCAGCCGCAGAGCTACCCGGTGCAGCAGCCCGAGGAGGACCCCGCCGAACCCGAGGAGAACGCGCCGCCGCCGGCTCCCGCGGTCGACTCGGGTGCGCAGCTGGCGGAGGCGGGCCCGCTGTGACCACGGGCGGGAAGCGGTTGACGGTTCACGGGCACGATCGGCGAGGTGGGTATGGTCAGTGAAGTCGAACGGATCGGCGAGGAATGCCGGCGCTACGCCGACCGCATGGTGGAGCGGATGGCGGAGACGAAGCGGCGATCCGAGGCCCGCAGTCGGGAACTGACCGAGCAGGCAGCCGCCGAGATGCGGCAGTTCTGGCGGGAACTGGCGGAACGCGCCGACGACACGGCAACCCGGGAACAGAACGAGCGAACCGGTTCGAACGAGCAGGTGCAACCGGCGGGCGAGCACGCCGCCGAGCGGCCGCCCGGAAGCGACTCGATCCGGATGCGGGAAGCCGGTACCGCGCGGCCGGACGACGAGGAACTGCGTACTCGGCAGGAGGCCATCGCACGGTCGGCGGCTGCCCGGCGGAATCAGCGGGTCGTCACGCCCGTCGACGACGACGGTGACGACGAGGCCCGGTACTACCGGCGCAACAGTTGGCTGGTCTGAGAAAGTCGGAGCTGTGAGGGCTGTTCGCGCGATCTTGATGGTGCGCCGGCCCACGGTGCTGGATGGTCTGCGGCGCGAACAGCCGGGTCTCACTCGGGGGCGTACTCGACTACGTTGCCGCCGTGGGTTGTCCGGGCGCGGCATCCCCGGAATTCCACCAACTCATCCCATTCTGAAAGATTCTCGCGAGTGGTTCGGTGTACGTACCCCATGACCAAATCACGTCGTTGAGCTTCTTCAGATAGGTCATCGTATCCAGGCTGCTCTTCGCCAGTTTCGCCAGGAAAGAGGCGATGACGTGCCCCGCCGCCGCGCCTGCGGTCACCGCGAGCTCGATCGTGTATCCGATGGCCGCCCCGAGCAAGGCCGCGATGATATCGCGCACGAGATCCCGCACGATGGCAATAACTTTGGACACTTTATCCATCAACTCGCCGAGAGCAGCCGCTGCTGCTGCGGCGGTGTCGATTGCGGTGAGTAACTCTCCGGCATGATTGCGGTATGCGTCGCCCGCGCTGCCGGACCAGGTGTTGATGTCCGTCTCGATGGTGCGCTGCCATTGCGCCTTCGTGGTGGACAGCTCGTTCGAAATCGCGTGCCAGGAACTCGAATACGCCACCACAATTGTAGGGTTGCCTGTGAGTTCCTCGTAGGCCTGCCTGAGCGGTTCGATATGCTCCAACATCCATTTGGCGACCCGGGTGCCCGCGAAACCGAACGGATCCTTGACCGCCTCGACCGCGGTCGCCACGACCCCGGCTGCACCGAAAACTGCCTCACCGGTGTTGTCGTTTCGCAGATTCCCGTAGATATCCCACGCGTCACCCGCAACGGTGCCTTTGAGTACTCCCAGCCCTCCGGTCTCTTCATCGCCTTCGAGCCCGACATTGGACAGCCAGGAGACATCCTCCTGGAAGTAGGCATTGCTGTAATAGGACTCGTCGTCGATGAGCTCGTTGTCGGGTGGTGCGGCGTCGTCGAAGCTCATTCGGATTCCCCTATCTCCGCTTGCAGTCCTTGGAGCGTCGTGGCGAACGACCCGTCCGCGTCTTCGAAGGACGCGGCAGTCGCCTTCAGTTTTTCCGGTACCTGGGCGGTGCGCTCACCGGCCGCGCGAATCACCTCGACGGTCGATCGGTGGTTGTCGTCGAACAGCCCTCTTATCACCGGCCGTAGCCAATTCCCGTACCCGTCGTCTGCCGAGGTGAGGTAGTTGGCAGCTTCGAGGCATTTGTCCAGGCTGCCCATGAGCGCCTCGACGCTGTTCGTGTGATTTCGCACTTCTTCGGGATCGACCGAGACTGCGTCAGGATTGGTTGTCATCGATCACTCCAGCCACGATTTACGGCGGTAGTACTCGGTCTCTTCGTCGGGTTCGTCCGGAGTGACAACCTGGTTCCTGCCGGGTGTGCGTGGTGTCGGAGGTGGTGCGGAGCCCCACGCGGGTGGCGTCGGACGGTGCTGGGAGGAATACGGCTCGGTGGTCTGCTGGCCAGCTTCGGAGCCCCAGGAGGGTGACGCCGGACGGTGCTGCGGGGAAGACGGATCGGCGGCCGGCTGTGGCGATCGGTCGGCCTGCGGCTGGGAGTGGTGTGCCGTCGTCGCATCTGTCTCCGACTCCGGAAAGCGCCGGTCGAACCCGTCGACGAGTGCGGCACCGGCCGGATCCGCGCCGACGATATCGTGCACCAGCCTGGCAACGCTCGGCCTCAGTTTGCCCTGCGCCCGCCGCATACACGACAGGATCTCGGCGGACAGCGCGCGCGAATCCATCTCTCGCACATCCGGGGTCAGATCGATTGCTGTCGGAACCCCGCTACTGTCCACGGTGACGCTGACTCGTCCGCCGGCGCCCGTTTCGGTCGCGGTCAGAGCCGTCATCCGCTCCTGTAACTCGGCGAACCGCTGAGCTCTGCGCTCCGCATCGGCGGCCATCTGCGCGAATCCCGCTATCGCGCCGTCCAGATCCATCTCGGCGGCCATCGACACCTTCCCCTGGCGGAACATCCCAGCTCGCCCGATCCATCGACGAAAGAACCCGAGCGCCGAACGCTTCGGCATCCTATGCCGGGTTGTCGGAACCGATCAATTCCGGTACGACCGATCCCGTCGAGAGCGACTCCGGCCACCCGGTGTGCCATCATCGTCCGATGAGTTCGGGGGATACCTTCGGGTTGACGAGTACGCCTGCCTTCCTACCGGGATACCACGGGTCCGATGGAGACAGGCGGTATCCGTCACCACGCAAGCTGCGGTCGATGGGTGCCGCGTTGATCGACTTCATCCTGCTGTTCGGTCCGGCTGTTGTGCTGGGCGTGCTGGTGGTGGCGCTGGGAATACCGAGAACGTACAGCTATGTGCTGCTGCCGATACCGTTCGCCATCATCGGAGGGAACTGGATTCTGCTGCGGAAATGGGTGCATGCGAGTGTCGGGAGCCTGGTCTTCGGGCTGGTGGAGATTCGCGGTCGTGACGGGGCGTGGCCCGGCTGGGGTGATGTGATGTCAGGACGCGCGCCGGGACACGACGGCGTGCCGAATACCGTAAAAGTCCGCCGCTGCGATATCCGGAGTCGAGGTCGCGCGTCGGACCGGTAGGTGCTGCCGGACAGCTCATCGTGTCGATTCTTCGACCGGGCCATCGGAGCCGATGATCCGCGCCGCAGCGCGAACAGCCGCCCAATGCCGTATGCCTGCGATCCACGGCGCGGTAAGGTGCGGGATCACCAACACCTCAGCGTTGTTCTCGATAATGTGCTGTATGGCAATCAGTGCGGTGAGCTGGGATGATTCTATGTCGGTGAACACGGTCTAGACGACTTCGAGCCCATAGCGGTCCGCCAGCCGGTGGATTTCGCGACCGGGCGTATCCGGTCGGCACAACACGACGGTTCGCCGCAGTGCCGTCACGGTCGCGCCTGCTGTGTATAGCTGACCGCCAGGTCGTAGCGAGGGCAGCGGTGGTATGCGTGCACATCCATCACCTGGTGTGCGTGCGCGTAACCACGCATGGGCTCTTCGGATCTACAGCCGGCGGGGTGGTCGAGCGCCCGGAGTCCGGCGCCGATCCGTTCCATGAGCCCACGGTCGCGGTTGTGCCAGATCTGAAGGGTGGCGGCCATGGCCCGGTTGTACGGCACGCGAGTAGGCAGCGGGGGCGTCTCTGTCATGGGTGACCTCGTTGTTGTGGGAGACGTTGTGATGGGGCGGATTCTGCGCGGACCACTTTGTCCAGGGCGCTGCGATCGATATGAGTACAGGCGAAAGCGGTCGATATGAGTACAGGCGAAAGCGGTCGATAAACCCATGACAACGGCTGTCGCAAATCGCCGAATTCGCCGTCGGCGTTGTAGTATTTTGTCTAATTCTCCGACCTGGCCGCCGAAACGCGCTGCTTGGACTAGTGTTTCGGCAATGGGTGGGAAAGAGCCGAATATTGAACTGCGACGAATCCTCGAAGAGGTCGGGTGGTCTCCATATGAGCTGGCGCGAAGAATCAACCGACTGGTACCTGCGGACCGGCGCGTCCACGCCAAGACTCCCTTCGCGTGGCGTGACCGTGGGACGATTCCGCGTGATCCGCTGCCGGCTGTCGTGGCGGGAGTGCTGACCGAGGCCCGGGGAGAGATTGTGACGGTCGACCAGTTGTGGCCCGGCCGTGTACCCACAGTGGTGTGGCAACCCACGGTGATAGACGTGTGTGCAGACCACTGGACGCCCGCCGGCACGGTGAAGCTGCTGGGTAAGGCGGGGTGTTCCGGGGAAGGCGGCCCAATCTATTTCCCGGTGTCGGGTTCCGAACTCACCGCGATCGCACCCTTTTGGGCGTTCGGCCATCATCCGCTGCCGAATACGGTTCCAACCGGGACTTCGAGCGTGTCCTCCGAGTTCGTCGACTACCTCGAGCGCGATCTCGCCGAGCTGCGCCGACTGGATGACGGTCATGGTGGGCGATTGCTGAAGCGCGCGGTCGAGTCGCGCTTGGGACAAGTATCCGAGATACTACGAAATTGCTCCCTCGCCACAACGCTTGCCCGGCGACTTTTCTCCGTGGCCGGGCAAATGGCGCAAATGGTCGGTTGGCTGGCGTTCGATCTCGGCGACAACGGCCTTGCGCAGCGTATGTATCTGGTAGGTCTGCGAGCTGCGGCTGCTGCGGGAGACCGCGCATTGGGGGCGCTCATTCTCAGCTGTATAGCCCAGCAACAGGCTTGGCGTGATCGCTCCGGCGATGCCGTCTCGATCATGAACACCCTCATCGAAGTCAAACAGCCGATGCCACCTCGGGTGCGCGCACTACTCGCAATGCGCCGAGCTCGAGCCTTCGCTGCGGCCAACATGCCCACCGACACAGCACGCTCCCTGGATCGGGCATTCGAATCTCTCGAGACCGCAACCGACGAGCAGGACCCGCAATGGGTGTACTGGATGACCTCCGCTGTGCTGAGCAGCGAAGCGGGAAGGTGCTACTTGCTCCTCGGCGACAGAAATCGTGCTGAGATTCACCTCGCCGAGGGTCTGTCCCGTGTCGGTGACGAGGCAACACGCGACAAAGTCCTCTATGGATTGTCGCTCGCTCTGGCTCATATGCCCGGCACCAGCGGGGCGGGCAGTCTGGAAATGGTCTGCCATCAGGCAGAGCAAGTGCTTCCGCTCCTGTCGCGGGTTGGATCTGCGCGGTGCCGCGAGCTTTTCGACTCGGTGTTAACCGAACTGCGACCCCACTCCAGGGTTATCGCTGTCCGTGAGCTGATCGACAAGGCCACGTCGCTACAACGGACCGGAGTCTGCTAGTCAGGCAGTATGGAAGACCGTTCGACTGCCGCGCCCGCCGTGGTAGACCTGTGCACCGAGTCCTTCAACTCACCAGCGGCCACTGAAATGATCGAGGCCGCGAATCGAACCAATGAAGCCCTCTACGGTCATGCTGACCAGTCACCTCTTTCACCCGACGAGTTCGCACGCGAACGCCGGGGTCGGTTCATCGTCGCCTACCTTGATGGTGTTCCGGTCGGATGCGGCGGCTATCGCCGCCATCATGATGAGGCAAACGGCGTCACGGCCGAGATCAAGCGCATGTTCGTTGCGGCCCATGTCCGGCGCCGGGGCATTGCCCGCGTCCTGTTGTCTCGGCTGGAACGGGATGCGCGCGCGGATGGCTATCGCGCCGTCATTCTCGACACGGGGAGCAAACAGCATGCCGCCCATGCGCTGTACGAAGACAGTGGCTATCGGCGGACTGCCGGCTTCGGCATCTATCGCGACAAACCAGGCAACCGAGCGTATCTGAAGTCGCTGATTTCAGCTGATGACGGGAACAGCTGATAGGGGCTGCGCGGAGAGCTCGGTTCCGGTGCGTGTTACTTGCGCAGCGACCGGACCAGCTTGCCCACCGCCGCCGGGTCCGGGGTCGCCGCCGCCCGCCGGCTCTCTTCCTGCTCCAGCAGGGCGGCCGCCGGATCGATCACGTGGGTGTGCTTGATCGAGGTCTCCGGGTCGGCGAGCGGTTTGTAGGTTTTGTCGCCGAGCAGGGTGTGCAGCAGGTACCCGGTGAGCAGGGCGCGGGTGGCGCGGGACGTCTTTTCCTCGTGCTTGCCGCCACCGAGTGCGGCCAGCAGGCGGCGTCCCTCGGCGAGGCCGTTGTGGCCCGCGCCGTCGAGAGTGCGCAGGATCACCGGACCACCCCAGGCGGCGGCGAGGGGGACCGCGTCGGAGATCGTCGAATCGATATCGCTCACACCGGCCAGGATCAGGGCCGGGGCGTCGAGCTCACCGGCCAGCGAGGTGGCGGCGGGGGCGGTGGGCGCCGGGAAGAGGGGAGCCACCGCGGCCACCCGGCGCTGGGCGGCGGCGAGGACGGCCGCGCCCGCGCCCATCCCGTGGCCGGCCAGCGCGAGGCGTTCGGGGTGCACGGTGAGGGTGCCGTCGCCCAGCCGGACCCCGGTGCAGATATCGAGGGTGGTGAGCAGGTCGGTGGCGAGGTTGAGATGGGAGGGCACCGGGCCGCGCTCGGTATCGGGGGCGGCCGCCACGATGCCCCACGAGGCGAGGTGTTCGAGCAGTGTGCGGTAGTTGCCGGCACCGCTCAGCCAGCCGTGGCCGAACGCGACCGCGGGTAGATCGCGGCCGGTCTCGGGCGTGTACACCACCCCGGGCTGCCCCGCGATGGCAAGATTGCCGCGGAGCACCCGATGCGGGCCGCGGCTGGTCAGAGTGCTTAGAAGTGATTTCACAGACGCCGACACGACGAGAACGTTAGCCGATAAGTAGGCTGGGGAGCCATGTGCGGAATCGTGGGGTACGTCGGGTACCGGGACGCGTTGGGCGTCGTCGTCGCTGCCTTGCGCCGCATGGAGTACCGAGGTTACGACTCGGCGGGCGTGGCGATTCTCGACGGCGCCGGTGGCGTGGCGGTCGAGCGGCGTGCCGGGCGGCTGAGCAACCTGGAAGCGGCATTGGACACCGCGGGCCCGGACGAGTTCGCCGGTACCACCGGTATGGGGCATACGCGGTGGGCCACCCACGGCGCGCCGACCGACCGCAACGCCCATCCGCACCAGGATGTGAGCGGCAAGGTCGCGGTCGTGCACAACGGCATCATCGAGAACTTCGCCCAGCTGCGGCGGGAACTCGAGGATGCCGGTGTCGAACTGCGCAGCGAGACCGATACCGAGGTCGCCGTGCACCTGGTCGCCCGGGCCTACGCCGAGGGGCCGACCGCGGGCGATTTCGAGGCCAGCACGCTTTCGGTACTCCGGCGGCTCGAGGGTGCGTTCACGCTGGTGTTCACACACGCCGACCATCCGGGAAAGATCATCGCGGCGCGGCATTCGACGCCGCTGGTCGTCGGGGTGGGCGAGAACGAGATGTTCATCGCCTCCGATCTGACCGCGTTCATCGAGCACACCCGCGAGGCGGTCGAACTCGGTGAGGGGCAGGCCGTGGTGATCACCGCCGACGGCTACCGCGTCACCGACTTCGACGGTTCCACGGACGGGGTGAGTACCCGGCCGTTCACCATCGACTGGGATCTGGCCGCCGCCGAGAAGGGCGGCCACGACTACTTCATGCTCAAGGAGATCGACGAGCAGCCCGGCGCGGTCGCCGATACGCTCATCGGTCACTTCGACCAGACCCCGGGCCGGGACGGCCGGATCGTGCTGGACGAGCAGCGCCTCTCCGATCAGGAGTTGCGCGATGTGGAGAAGGTTTTCGTGGTGGCCTGCGGTAGCGCCTACCACTCCGGCCTGGTCGCCAAGTACGCCATCGAACACTGGACCCGGCTGCCGGTGGAGGTGGAGCTGGCCAGCGAGTTCCGTTACCGGGATCCGGTGCTGGACCGCTCGACGCTGGTGGTCGCGGTCTCCCAGTCCGGTGAGACGGCCGACACATTGGAAGCCGTCCGGCACGCGAAGAGCCAGAAGGCCCGGGTGCTGGCGGTCTGCAATACCAACGGCGCGCAGATCCCGCGTGAATCCGACGCGGTGCTCTACACCCGGGCCGGGCCGGAGATCGGGGTGGCCTCCACCAAGGCGTTCCTCGCGCAGGTGACGGCGAACCTGCTGGTCGGGCTGGCGTTGGCGCAGGCGCGCGGCACCAAGTACCCCGACGAGGTGGCCCGCGAGTTCGCCGAACTGGAGGCCATGCCGAAGTTGGTGGATCGGGTGCTGGAAACGGCGCCGCAGGTACGGGCGATCGCCCGGGAGCTGGCGCGTGAGCGCACCATCCTGTTCCTCGGTCGCCATGTCGGATACCCGGTGGCGCTCGAGGGTGCGCTCAAGCTCAAGGAGCTGGCGTACATGCACGCGGAGGGTTTCGCCGCGGGTGAGCTCAAGCACGGCCCGATCGCCCTGATCGAAGGCGGGCTGCCGGTGATCGTGGTGATGCCCTCGCCCAAGGGGCGCGGGGTGCTGCATTCCAAACTGCTGAGCAATATCCGCGAGATCCAGGCCCGCGGCGCGCGCACGATCGTGATCGCCGAGGAGGGCGACGATCTCGTGCGCCCGTTCGCCGACGACCTGATCGAGATACCGTCCGCCCCGACCCTCTACCAGCCGCTGCTGTCGACGGTCCCGTTGCAGATCTTCGCCGCCGAGGTGGCGCAGACCCGCGGCTACGACGTGGACAAACCCCGGAACCTGGCGAAATCCGTCACCGTGGAATAGCCGAGGGGGTAACGGGTTCGCCCGTTACCCCCTGACTATTCCTCGACAGTGATCGTCCCGCGCATATCCGGGTGGATCGGGCACAGGTAGCGGTACTCACCCGGCTGGGTGAAGGTGTGGCTCCAATCGCCCACCTCGAACAGCGGGCTGTTGATGCTCATCGCCTTGTCCCCGATGCCCTGGACACCGTGCGGGAGGTCGCCGTCGAAATGCCAGGACACCGTATCGCCGGCGGAGATGGTGATATCGGCCGGCGAGAAGCGGTCCTCTTCCACCTCCACCGTGACGGTGGCCTTCGAATCATGGCGCGAAGGTTCGCCGGAGGCAGCGCTTTTCGGAGCCTCGTCCGTCGAATCGCCGGCGCCGCAGCCGGACAGCAGGGCCGTGACGAGGGCGAATCCGGCAGCCGGGACGAGTACGGCGCGGTGAGGTCGGGACATGGAGGTCAAGCGTAGTCTGCTGGCATCGCTGCCCGTCCGATCACGGAGGTGTGTTCGGTGACCCAGCCGCTCGGCTACTACACCGTCGACGAGGTGCGCCTCGCCGAGGCCGAATTGTTCACCAGAGTTCTCGACGGGGTGCCCATGCGCCGCGCCGCGTACGGCCTGGCCACAGTGGTCGCGGCCGAGCTGCGGGCGCGCAGTGGCGGAGTCGCGGGGCGGACGGTGGCCCTGCTGGTGGGCTCGGGTGACAACGGCGGCGACGCGCTGTGGGCGGGTATGACATTGCGCCGGCGGGGCGTCGCGGTGACGGCGGTACTGCTGAATCCGGCGCGGGCGCACGCGGCCGGGCTGGCGGCGCTGCGCCGCGCCGGGGGACGGGTGTGTACCGATCCGGTCGCGGCGGTGCGGGAAATCGCCGGCGCGGATCTGGTGATCGATGGAATCGTCGGTATCTCCGGCCACGGTCCGCTGCGCCCGGAGGCGGCGAGACTCGTTGCGCAGGTGAATGTCCCGATCATCGCGGCCGATCTGCCCAGTGGCGTCGACCCGGATACCGGGGCGGTATCGGGTCCCGCGGTCCGGGCGGCCGTCACGGTCACCTTCGGCGCGCGTAAACCGGTGCACGCGCTGGCCGCGGACCGGTGCGGCCGGATCGAGCTGGTGCCCATCGGTTTACAGCTACCCGAACCCGGACTCGCCGCGTTGGATCCCGCGGCGGTGGGCGCGGACTGGCCGGTGCCCACGGCCGCGGACGACAAGTACACGCAGGGGGTCACCGGTGTGCAGGCCGGCAGCGCGACCTATCCGGGAGCGGCCGTGCTCTGTACGGGTGCGGCGGTGGCCGCGACATCGGGAATGGTGCGCTACGTGGGTACCGCCGCCACCGCCGTGCTCGCGCGATATCCGGAGGTGATCGCGGTATCCGATCCGGCGGACGCGGGCCGGGTGCAGTCCTGGGTGTTCGGGCCCGGCTCCGGGACCGATCGGGCCGCCCGCGACCGGCTCGCCGAGATCCTGGCCACCGACCTTCCCGTAGTGGTCGACGCCGACGGTCTGACGTTGCTGGCGCAGGAGCCCGGACTGGTCCGGGGCCGCCGGGCCCCCACCGTGCTGACCCCGCACGCCGGTGAGTTCCGCCGGCTCACCGGCGCGGAGCCGGCACCCGACCGGGTGGCCGCGGTCCGGGATTTCGCCGAATCGTGGCAGGTCACCGTGCTGTTGAAAGGCCGGGCGACGCTGGTCGCCGCCCCCGGTCGGCAGGTGCTGGTCAACGAGGCCGGCGGTTCCTGGGCCGCCACCGCCGGGGCCGGGGACGTGCTCTCCGGGGTGATCGGAGCGCTGCTCGCCGCAGGTCGCGATCCGGTTCCGGCCGCGGCCGCCGCGGCCCGCGTGCACGCACTCGCCGCGGGGCTCGCCGCCCACGACACCCCGGGTGGTACCGCCGCACCCGTCTCGGCGACGCCGCTGCTGCGTCATATCCCCGCGGCCATCGCGACCCTGCGCGCACTGACCACCTGAGACTCGCCTGCCCGGGGCGGTGGGTGGCCGCCGTCGGGTCCGCGCGCCGGGATGGCAGTATCGGCAGGTGTGAACGGTCAAGTGGAAGCAGTCGTCGATCTGGACGCCATCGCACACAACGTCGGAGTACTGCGTGCGCACGCAGGCGACGCCGCGGTGATGGTGGTCGTCAAGGCAGACGGCTACAACCACGGCGCCGTCGAGGTCGCCCGGACGGCGCTGGCCGCCGGCGCGGCCGAGCTGGGGGTCACCACGGTCGCCGAGGCGGTCACATTGCGTGTGGCCGGAATCGAAGCGCCGATCCTGTGCTGGCTCAATATCTGTGACGCGGATTACACCGCGGCGGTCGCGGCCGATATCGAGATCGGTATCTCCTCCGCGGAGCAGTTGGACGCCGTGGCCGCGGCCGCCCGCGAGCTGGGCGAACAGGCTGTGGTGAGTCTGAAGGTCGACACCGGGCTCAATCGCAACGGGATCGAGCAGGGGGTCTATCCGGTGGTTCTCGCCGCCCTGCGGAAACTCGTCGACGAGGAGGTGGTGCGCTTCCGGGCGATCTTCTCCCATCTCGCGCACGCCGACGAGCCCTATCATCCGACCATCGACCTGCAACGTGACCGGTTCCTCGACGCCATCGCCGCGGCCAAGGAATACGGTCTGGAACCCGAACTCGTGCACCTGGCCAATTCCGCGGCCACCCTGACCCGGCCCGACCTGGCCTTCGATATGGTCCGCCCCGGTATCGCCGTCTACGGGCTCACCCCCGTCCCCGATATCGGCGAATTCGATCTGCGGCCAGCGATGACCTTCCAGGCCGAAGTGGCGCTGGTCAAACACGTCCCGGAGGGCGAGGGTGTGTCCTACGGACACGAATGGATCGCCCCGGCCGACACCACCGTCGCCTTGATTCCCGCCGGCTACGCCGACGGTGTGTTCCGGCCGCTGGGCGGGCGGATGCAGGTCTGGGTCGGCGGACGCAACCGGCCCAATCGCGGCCGGGTGTGCATGGACCAGCTGGTGGTGGACCTGGGCGACAATGCCGAGGGCGTGGCGGAAGGCGATACCGCGATCCTGTTCGGTTCGGGCTCTCGCGGCGAGCCGACGGCCCAGGACTGGGCCGATCTGCTCGGTACGATCCACTACGAAGTAGTGTGCGCGCCCCGGGGCCGGGTACACCGGCGGTATCGAGGGGGTACCCGATGAAACGAGGAACGACCCTGTTGCGCGGTGGGTTGGCCACCGCCGGTGTGGTCGGCGCCATGGCCGGTGTGCACGCGCTGCGCCGGGCCGGGGCGAGGGTGCTGTGGCCGCCGGTCCGCGACGAGTACCGGGACGAGAACTTCGCCCTGATCGATCTCGACCATGCCGGCGAGGTACTCGCCGACGACGGTGTGTGCCTGGCCACCCGTGAGTGGGGTTCCGGCGACGCCGACGCCACAGTCGTTTTCGTGCACGGTTTCTGCAACAGCATGGAGTCGTTCCATTTCCAGCGTCGCCACCTGGCGCAACGCTGGGGTTCGCGGTTGCGGCTGGTGCTGTTCGATCAGCGCGGCCACGGCCGCTCGGGGACACCGGCAACCGACAGCTGTACCGTCTCCCAACTCGGCCGCGACCTGCTCACGGTGATCGACGCGCGGGCACCGCGTGGGCCGTTGATCCTGGTCGGGCATTCACTGGGCGGGATGGCGGTGCTCGCCGCGGCGGCCCATGCCGGTGGTCTGTTCGGGCAGCGGGTGCGCGGTGTCGCGCTGTTGTCCACCGCGGCGGCAGAGGTCGCCTCCTCCGGTATCGGGCAGTTGCTGCGCAATCCCGCGATCGACGGATTCCGGCTGGCCGTGCACACCGCTCCGGCGCTGGTACAGGCCGGACGGGTCACCGCCCGCCACGTGATCACACCGATCCTGCACGTGAGTTCGTTCCATGGGCCGGTGAGTCCGACGCTGTCGCGATTCACCACCATGATGATCGATCGCACACCGGTGGAAACCGTGGTGAAGTTCCTGAAGGCCATCGAACTGCACGACGAGGCGGCGGCCCTGCCGGTGCTGCGCGACACCCCGACGCTCGTCCTCGGGGGCACCCGGGACCTCGTCATCCCGTTCCGCAATTCCCGTGTGCTGGCACGGGAATTGGCCGAGTGCGAACTCGTCCGGCTCCCGGAGGCGGCGCATATGCCGCAACTGCAGTACCCGGAGGAGACCAACGCCGCGCTGGACCGGCTGCTGGCGCGGGCCGGTGTGGTCGGCGAGGACGACCGGTGGGAGGCCACCGGTGGCTGATCGCGGCGAGCGCCTGTTGCCGGAGGTCACCGATACCGAGGCACTCGGGCGGGAACTGGCCGCCGGACTGCGGGCCGGTGATCTGGTGGTGCTGGACGGGCCCCTGGGGGCCGGCAAAACAGCCCTGACCCGCGGTATCGCCGCAGGCCTCGGGGTCGGCGGGCGGGTGAGTTCGCCGACCTTCGTCATCGCGCGCCGGCATCCGGCGGGTGAGCGCGCCGACGGGCCGCCGGTGCCGCTGGTCCATGTCGACGCCTACCGGCTCGGCGGCAGCCTCGACGAACTCGACGCACTCGATCTGGACACCGAACTCGACGACGCCGTCGTGGTGGTCGAGTGGGGCAGTGGAATGGCGGAGCGGCTCACCGGTCGGCATCTGCTGGTTCGGATGTCGCGGGAGCCGGAAACCGAAGTCCGCACGGCGTCTTGGGAGTGGGTACACACCGGAGCGGCGCCGCAGGCCGCGCGAGATCGGCAACCGGGCAGCTGAGGCGCCGTGCGCCACCGCCGTGTGAAGCGGGTCACCCGGTATCGTTGACCAGACCATGCTTGCACTTGCTGTCGACACCGCGACGCCTGCCGTCACGGCGGGACTCGTCGAACTGGAGCAGGTGGCCGCCGGTGCGAACACCTCGGACGCCGCCCCATCGCGCACTCTTGCCGCCCGGGTACTCGTCGACGCCCGCGCCCACGCCGAAGCGCTCACCCCGCAGATCCTGGAATGCCTGACCGAGGCCGGGGTGTCGCGTACCGAGATCGGAGCCGTCGTCACCGGTATCGGCCCGGGGCCGTTCACCGGGCTACGAGTCGGGATGGCCACCGCCGCCGCGTTCGGTGACGCGCTGGGTGTCCCGGTACATGGTGTGTGCAGTCTGGACGCCATCGCAGCCGCTTGCGCGCCCGAACTCGGGCCCGACGACGAACTGCTCGTGGTCACCGATGCGCGCCGCCGGGAGGTCTACGCAGCGCGCTATCGCGACCGCGGCCGCACCCGGATCGCCGGACCCGAGGTGTGCAAACCCGGCGAACTGCCGGTGGCCGGCGCGACCAAGATCACCGGATCGGCTGCGCACACCGCGCTGTTCGCACTTCCCGCACTGGCCGTGCAGACGCCCTCGCCCGCCGCGCTCGTGCGGGTGGCGGCGGGCGCGCTGTGGTCGGGCGTGACCCCCGAACCGCTGGTCCCGCTGTATTTGCGCCGCCCCGACGCGGTCGAACGCAGCTACCGCACTCTCGACCGGATGGGAGCGTGACAATGGGAGTTCGTACCACGGGAATTCGTATCGAACCCATGGAGCCGACCGATATCGCGGGCTGCGTGGAATTGGAACAGTTGCTGTTCCCGGAAGACGATCCGTGGCAGGCCGTGGCGTTCCGCTCCGAGCTGGCCGCGGGCTACAACCGCTACATCACCGCCCGCGACGACGCCGGGAACATGGTGGGCTACGCGGGAATCGCGCTGCTCGGTGACGCCCAGCACCCGGAGGCCGAGGTGCACACCATCGGGGTGGATCCGACCTGTCACCGGGCCGGTATCGGCACGCTGCTGCTGGAGGCCCTGCTCACCGAGGCCGGGCGGCGAGGCGGGCCGGTGTTCCTCGAGGTGCGCACCGACAACACCGCCGCGATCTCCATGTACGCCAAACACGGCTTCCACATCATCGGCCTGCGCAAGAACTACTACCACCCCAGCGGCGCCGACGCGTACACGATGCGCCGTCCCGCGCTGGAGGACGTGCCGGTGGTCTTCGGCGCCCGAACCCCGGACGGGGTGTTGTCGTGATCGTCATGGGCATCGAGAGCTCCTGCGACGAGACCGGGGTGGGTATCGTGCGCCGTCGCCCCGACGGCAGCTGTGAGCTCCTGGCCGACGAGGTCGCCTCGAGTGTGGCCGAGCATGCCCGGTTCGGCGGTGTGGTGCCCGAGATCGCCTCGCGGGCCCATCTCGAGGCCATTGTGCCCGCCATGCGGCGCGCGCTCGCGGCGGCGGGGATCACCGCGCCCGACGCCCTGGCGGTGACGATCGGTCCCGGTCTGGCCGGTGCGCTCCTGGTCGGGGTGGCGGCGGCCAAAGCCTATGCGGCGGCCTGGGATATCCCGTTCTACGCGTTGAACCATCTCGGCGGGCACGTGGCGGTGGACACACTCGAACACGGCCCCATGCCGCCCTGTGTGGCACTGCTGGTCTCCGGCGGCCATACCCATCTCCTGCACGTCGAGGATCTGTCGAAGCCGCTGATCGAATTGGGCAGTACGGTCGACGATGCCGCCGGTGAGGCGTTCGACAAGGTCGCCCGGCTACTGGGTCTCGGCTATCCGGGCGGTCCCGCGCTGGACGCGGCCGCGGTCACCGGTGACCCGGCGGCGATCGCCTTCCCGCGCGGTATGACCGGACCGCGGGACCCGCGCTACGACTTCTCGTTCTCCGGATTGAAGACCGCGGTCGCACGCTACGTGGAAGCGCAGGCCCGTCAGGGCGTCGG
Source organism: Nocardia sp. NPDC004568 (assembly GCF_040609955.1). Lineage (NCBI taxonomy): Bacteria > Bacillati > Actinomycetota > Actinomycetes > Mycobacteriales > Nocardiaceae > Nocardia > Nocardia sp. NPDC004568. The sequence continues at coordinate 12,426 of NZ_JBEXLL010000075.1, read as the reverse complement.
GCCGGAACAGCTGCCGATTCCCGATATCGCGGCCTCGTTCCAGGAGGCGGTCGCCGATGTGCTCACCATGAAGGCGGTGCGCGCGGCCCGCGATGTGGGCGTGGACACTCTGGTACTGGGCGGCGGCGCGACCGCCAATACGCGGATCCGCTCGCTGGCCCAGGAACGGTGCGCCGCGGCCGGTTTGACGCTGCGTATCCCGAAGCCCCGGTTGTGCACCGACAACGGCGTGATGATCGCGGCGCTGGGCGCACATGTGATCGGCGGCGGCGCGGCACCGTCGTCGCTGTCGGTGGCCTCCGACCCCGGGCTGCCGGTCTCGGTCAGCCAGGTGGGCTGACCCGACCCCGGCAGCCGCCGGCCGGCGGCCCGAAGTGACCGGGAACATGTCGGCGGGCCGCGACCGAGAGACTGCCGCGAGGAGGAACCGCGGCCGGATGCCTTTCGCTGCGTTCCTCATACACACGGTCCACCAGGATCGGTCCACGAGTCCGCCGGTTCACCGGGCCCTCGACGGCCGACACCTGGCCGCACCGGGGAAAACAGAAGTTCCCCGATCCGGGTCGCGGCGCGCCAGGGTCGGTGTCGTCGGCGCGAAGACGGCCGGCCGCAGGGCCCTCGTCCGGATCGGAGACCCGGGGACGACGACAGCGCCGTGTGTACGAATCCGGGTCGCCCGCCGGCCCGGGCCGGCGTCGCCCGCGTCATCCCTGGGTCCGGTGATATCGCGTATGGATACCGGGTAGCGGTGGACCGCTATCCCGCCGATCCCGAATTGGGCAGTCGAGGAGGCCGGGGAGGCGGAACCTCCAGGGTGGTCTGGGTTTCCCGTGATCCGGACGGGGGCGGCATATCCGAGGTGGACGGCTGATCCGTCGGCGACTCACCCGGTGCGGGCGGCGGGACCTGCGTGCCCGGAGTCATCCCCTCCGGGAACGGAATATGCGGCAGGTTCGGATCCGGCCGCAGGGTGGGCGGGGACGGCTCGGTGCTCGGCGTAGTGCTCGTGGACGGTTCGCCGGAGGTGGAGGGGACCTCGTCCGTCGACGGGTACGCGTCGGTGCCGGGGTCGCCGGTCACCGGAGGCTCGGCGAGCGTCGTATTCGGCTCCGCGGCATCGGCGGGCTCCTCGACCGGCTGCTGGGGAACCTCCTCGGTGGTGCCGGGCACCACGGTGGTGGTCGTGGGAGCGATGGTGGCGGTGGTGGGCAGCTGAGCGCTGCTGGTGGTACCGGCGGGGGAGACCTCTTCGTCCGAACTCGGGGCCATGGTGTTCACGCCGTACCCCACGATCAACCCCACCACCACGATGGCGCCGGCCACCGTGCCGAACGCCTTGAGCAGGGTGTTACCGGACTTGTCCGGCGTCAGGGCGCCGATCGGCGCGGCGGAGCGGGCGGTATCGGCGAGTAGCGCAGCGCCTTTCGCGATCACGGCGTCCGGGTCCGGCACCGTCAGCACCGGAAGCCTCAGGTCGTCGCGCAGGGCTTCCAGGACCGCCGGGATGTTCGCGCCGCCGCCGATCACCACCACCGCTTCCGGGGCGCGATCGGCCAGACCGAAGGTCATCGACGCGAACCGCGCCATCTCGCGCCATACGCCGGCGGTGAGCGATTCGAAATCGTCGCGGGTGAGTTTGAGCGGTTTGCCGGCGATGTGGTCGATGGTGACGGCCTGGGTCACCGACAGATGTTCCTTGGCGGTGCGGGCCCGGTTCACCAGCACACTGCGATTGGGGCGGGTGCCGCGCCGGGCGTAGTGCTGATCGACCAGGTGCCGGTACAGCAGATCGTCGACGGCGCGGCCGCTGACCGTGCCGGACCGCGCGGTGTGCAGCACGGTGCCGTCGGCCGGGTCGGCCACCGAGACGGTACAGCCGGAGGCGCCCAGGTCCACCACGGCCACCGTGGCGTACCGGTCCAGCAGGCCGGTGTCACGCAGGAAGGTGAGCGCCGCGGTGGTCTCCGGAACCAATTGCGGCTCGCGCTGTTTGCCGGTGGCGAGCCGGATGGCGTGCGCCTGCTCCTTGCTCCGGTAGGCGACCGCGACACCGGTGGGCGGGCGGTCGGCCATCACGTCGAGCCCGGAGGTCTGCGTCGCGGGCAGCTGGGTGCCGAAAACCGCCTCGTGTGAGTGGCTGGCGGGCAGCTGAGTGGTCATCAACTCGATGGAGGAGGCGACCAGATCCCCCAGATCGGAATGCGCGTCCGCGGAGACCACTCGGTAGTCGAAGGTACGGGCGCCGTTGGCCGCGGTGGTGACCAGGGCGGAGCACACGACTTCGTTGCCGGCGGAGATGCCGAGCGATGTGCGCATACTCTCTTCACCTCCCTTCGAGTGGACTCGGCGGTCGTGCCGGATGGTGAGGTCCGGGCACGCCGAAAGGTGTTCGCGAAACCGCCGTCGTCTGCGGTGAACGGTGGTTTCGCGAACAACCATCACACATGGTGTCACGATCTGTTATCCGAACGTTACAGAGTCGGAGAATTATTGGGAAGTCCTCTTTCCTTCGGTCTACCCGGCTTTCGTGCTCTCAACCCGGCGACCAGCGGGCACGGCGGATGGCGTCTTGGTGACAGCGAGACCGAATCGTTTCCAATCGGTCCTGTATTGGCAGCGCCTGCCCTTGAGCGCTGGCACTCTCATGTATAGAGTGCTAGTCGGCACCGATTGTTGCCCGGTGCCAGGCTTGACCACTGAGCAGGCGGTCCCGGCACCCGCGACGACGGGGCTGTGCGCAGGGTCAGCATCGTGACCGAATCGATGGTCCGGGACAACAGTTCCGGACGACCGTTATCCCCTGAAAGTGGAGGGCTCAACGTGGCGAGCGTGAACATCAAGCCGCTCGAGGACAAGATCCTCGTCCAGGCCAACGAGGCCGAGACGACGACCGCCTCCGGCCTGGTCATTCCCGATACGGCCAAGGAGAAGCCGCAGGAGGGCACCGTTGTCGCCGTCGGCCCCGGCCGGTGGGACGACGAAGGTGAGAAGCGCATCCCGCTGGATGTCCAGGAGGGCGACACCGTCATCTACAGCAAGTACGGCGGTACCGAGATCAAGTACCAGGGTGAGGAATACCTGATCCTGTCCGCGCGCGACGTGCTGGCTGTCGTCGGCAAGTAATCCACTGCCGCGCATGCGTTCCGCCCCGGTGTCGCACGGTGACCCCGGGGCGGAGTGCGTTGTGCCACACAACTCGAAGCGCACCAGATACAGGAGCGAAGACATATGGCAAAGCAGATCCAGTTCGACGAGCAGGCTCGCCGGGCGCTGGAGCGCGGTGTCGACAAGCTCGCCGATGCGGTCAAGGTCACTCTCGGCCCGCGGGGCCGGCATGTGGTGCTGGCCAAATCGTTCGGCGGCCCCACCGTCACCAACGACGGTGTCACCATCGCGCGTGATATCGATCTCGAGGACCCGTTCGAGAACCTCGGCGCCCAGCTGGTCAAGAGCGTCGCCACCAAGACCAACGATGTCGCCGGCGACGGCACCACCACCGCGACCGTGCTGGCCCAGGCCCTGGTGCGTGGCGGACTGAAGAACATCGCGGCGGGCGCCAACCCGATCGCCATCGGTTCGGGTCTGGCCAAGGCCGCCGACGCCGTATCGGAGGCCCTGCTGGCCGCCGCCACCCCGGTCAGCGGTGAACAGGCCATCGCCCAGGTCGCCACCGTCTCCTCGCGGGACGAGGTCATCGGCGCGATGGTCGGCAAGGCGCTGACCACGGTCGGCAAGGACGGTGTGGTCACCGTCGAGGAGTCCTCGACCCTGCAGACCGAGCTCGTCGTCACCGAGGGCGTGCAGTTCGACAAGGGTTACCTCTCGCCGTACTTCATCACCGACGCCGACAGCCAGGAAGCGGTGCTGGAGGACGCGCTGGTGCTGCTGCACCGCGAGAAGATCAGCTCGCTGCCCGACCTGCTGCCGCTGCTGGAGAAGATCGCCGAATCCGGTAAGCCGGTGCTGATCATCGCCGAGGACGTCGAGGGCGAGGCGCTGTCCACCCTGGTCGTCAACTCGATCCGCAAGACCCTCAAGGCCGTAGCGGTCAAGGCGCCGTTCTTCGGTGACCGCCGCAAGGCGTTCCTCGACGATCTGGCCGTGGTCACCGCGGGCACGGTAGTCAACCCGGACCTGGGCATCAACCTGCGTGACTCCGGTCTGGACGTGCTGGGTTCGGCGCGGCGCGTGGTGGTCACCAAGGACACCACCACCATCATCGACGGCGCGGGCAGCGGCGACGATATCGCCGCCCGCAGCGCCCAGCTGCGCCGCGAGATCGAGGCCACCGATTCCGACTGGGACCGGGAGAAGCTGGAAGAGCGGCTGGCCAAACTGGCCGGTGGCGTCGCGGTGATCCAGGTCGGCGCGGCCACCGAGACTGCGCTCAAGGAGCGTAAGTACCGGGTCGAGGACGCGGTCAGCGCGGCGAAGGCGGCGGTCGAGGAGGGCATCGTGCCCGGCGGCGGTACCGCGCTGGTCCAGGCGGGCGCCAAGCTCGACGGGCTGATCGCCGGCCTGGCCGGCGACGAGGCGGTCGGTGCCGAGGTGCTGCGCGGTGCGCTGCGGGCGCCGCTGTACTGGATCGCCACCAACGCCGGTGTCGACGGTGCCGTCGTCGTCAGCAAGGTCGGCGAGGGCAAGGAGGGCTTCAATGCCGCCACCCTCACCTACGGCGACCTGCTCACCGACGGTGTCGTGGACCCGGTCAAGGTGACCCGGTCGGCCGTGATCAACGCCGCGTCGGTGGCCCGGATGGTGCTGACCACCGAGAGTGCCGTGGTGGACAAGCCCGCCGACGAGGAAGACGACCACGGGCACGGCCACGCCCACTGATCGCGGTCCGGTTCGCCGTTTCCCGCCGGCCCGGTGGGAAACGGCCGCCGAATCGGAACGGGCCGTTCACATCCGTTGTGGAATGTGAACGGCCCGTTCTCGTATCGGTCGCCGGTCGCCGAGTGAGGCCGGGACCCCCATGCTCTTCTTCAGCCTGGTCAGACCATCGCGGATACGGGATTTGACGGTCGGTAGCCCGATATCGAGATGACGGGCCACCTCGGCGTAGGTCCGGCCGTCGTAGTAGGCGAGCGAAATCGCTTCCCGCTGGGTCTCGGTCAGGGTGCGCAGTCCGACGATCACGGCCTGATGGTCGAGTTTGCGCTCGACCTCTTCGATGACCTCGTCGTATTCGTGTCCGAGTACCCGGGCTCCGTAGGCGATCTCGCGTTGGGTGTGGGCCTGCTCGGCGCGCACCCGGTCGACCGCGCGGCGATGGGCCAGGGTCATCAGCCAGGTCACCGCGGAGCCGCGCGACGGATCGAAACTCGCCGCCGTACGCCATGTCTGCAGGTAGACCTCTTGGGTGGTCTCCTCGGCGAACCCGGAATCCTGTAGGACACGCAACACCAGACCGAAGACCCGGGTGCGGGTCCGGTCGTAGAGTTCGGCGAAAGCCTCGGCATCCGAGTGGCCGCAGCGCTGCAAGAGCGCTGAGAGCTCGATACTCTCCTGTGTCATCGGTCATAACAATAACCGCAAGCTATAACCGAGAGCGTATGCGGCCCCGCAGAAAACGCGGTGTCGCGCCGCCGGCGCGGACGCGGGGCCGCTACCTGCGCAGTCGCCGTCCGCGGTTCGTGGACGGGCCGTAGCGGCCGGGTCGTGGCGCGTGCCTCCGCCCTGCCTCCGGCTGGGCGCGACCGCGGACGGGCGACTCGCCGGCCCGTTGCCGGGCGTCCGCTTCCCCTGCGCCTATGCGCGCATTGTGAATTACGCCCGGCGGTCATACTGCCGGCAGTGTGCGGCCGCGGGTGGCGGTGCGCCCGGCGCGCGTAACTCCGTGTGCGCGGCGGTCGCGCGCGAGCCGCGGAAGGGGTTACGCCCGGCGGTGACCCATCAGACCGCCATTCGGCGCCGGTTGCGCCGGGCGTGCATCTCCCGTTCGGTTTCCGACATTCCGCCCCAGATGCCGTAGGGCTCGCTGACCTTCAGCGCGTGCGAACGGCACTGCATCAGCACGGGGCATGACCGGCAGATCTCCTTTGCGCGCAGCTCGCGTGCTGCCCGCGCTCTGCCGCGTTCTCCGTCGGGATGGAAGAACACCGCCGAGTCCACACCCCGGCAGGAACCGCGCATCTGCCAGTCCCAGACATCGGCGTTCGGTCCGGGAAGGTGGGTGGGCATGGGCATGGGGAACTCCTCGTAGACGCGAGCTCGTCGGCATTGTCGAGCGAGTGATGAGTACAACTTCTCCGGCGGTGCCCGAGCGCTCGGGCGAACGCGCGGGGCCACATGCGTCGGCCGTTGTGCACCGCTGCCGTCGGCATCCGTTGCGTTTTCGTCCGGCGCCGTCCGTGGCGATGAGTTAGGTTAGGGGTACCGAGGAAATTCCGTCAACAGTTTGGCGCCCTGAATTATCGATTCTTTGCGCGCTGAATTTAACCGCGCTGGCTGTTTACTTTCGCTAATCGCCCGGTGATACTGTGTGGTTGACCTGTTGTCGGCGCTCCCGGCCTTCCCGCTGGTCGGCGTATTCGCAGGTGGGCGCGACTCTTTCGCCCGTGCCCGACAGGCCCGGGTCGAATTTCGTCCCGTGCCGCGACCGGATGGGTTGCGGTGCCCCGATCTCGATCCGATCACAGATGGCCGGTGAGGGGCCTCCGGGTTAATTAAGTGAAACGTCCTCGAATTCGATGCGCGGTCGCTCATGGATTGATGGGCGGAGATTTACCTGATGGAAACACTGTTGATCGGATCTGTGCTGAAAGATAGCTGGGTAGCCGATTCGTCACCGCTGTTCGTGCGGTACGCCCGATGGTGGATCCGGTGCCCGGTACAGTGCATCGGTGATCGTCCCCGGCACTCGCCTCGAATCCGATTCCTGCCCAGCCGTCCACGCCGCGTTCGGTGCGCGAACGGGTCGAACCGCTGCCGAGTTGCCGGAACCGGCCGAACCCCTCGAAATGTGGTGGCGAGCGGTCGCGCTGGGTGGCGGGGGTCACTACGCCGCCGCCCGTGCGGCGCTGCGCCGCCTGTCCGCGGCGACCGCCGATCCGGTGTTGCTCTCACTCGCCGCCTCGACCCAGGGTTCGCTACTGCGTCAGCTCGGCTGGCACACGGGGGCCGCCGCGTGCGACGGCCGGGCCGCCGCACTCGTGCTGCCGTCGGTGGCTGTGGCCGCGGCCGCGACGCAACCGAAGGCTTCCGCTTCGGGGCGCCTACCCGGCGCCGATGCCGCGGGCGCCCGCGGGAATCGTGCCGGGTACCCGGCGGAAGCCGCGGCGGCGGAACTGGGTGACTACGGCCGCCGGCCCGACCCGATAGACGCCGCGGCCGACGCGTTGATCGGTCTGGCGGCCGATGCGCTGGGCGTCGGCCGGACCGCTCTGGCGACCCGGCTGCTGGATCGCTGCACCACACTGCTGGATCGCCCGGCGCCTGGATACGGCTCACCCGATGCCGAGGCCCCCGCGCGGTCGCGGGCCCGGGTGCGGTGGCACTGGGTCCGCGCCGAGACCGCTCTGGCCGACGGCCGCGGCGCGCCGGCGCTGGCCGCGGCGGAGGCCGCCCTCGCACTGGCCGAGCAGGGCCCCTCGGTCCGGCATCGGATCAAATCGCGCTTGCTGGTCGCCGCGGCCGCGAGCGCCACGGGGCAGATCGCCCGCGCCGTCGCACTGGCGGACCGTATCGATGGGGAGTGCGGTGCCTCCGGCTCGATTCCCCTGCGGTGGGCCTGCGCCATGCTGCGCGGTGGCCTGGCCGCCGGGCCGGGCGCCCGCGACACGGCGACAGCCGACGCGGAGGCGTGTCGGACGCTCATCTCCCGGCGTGGCGGGCGATTTCGGGATGCGCCTGGGTAACCCGATTTCCACCGTCTCGACCCGCAGCGCCGCCGGTGTCCTATTGTGGACCCGTTCCGCTGGACCGGCGGAAGCACCGGTCATCACAGACCGTGCCACTTTGTAACGCCAGGAATTCCGCTGACGATGACGCACACGGGCGAAGAGTTGGACCGCGCCGTCGCCGCCGCTGCGCAGGGCGACAGGTCTGCTCTAGCTCAGGTACTGGAAATGGTCCGCCCGCTGGTGATGCGCTATTGCCGCGCGCGGATCGGTGTCGCGGAGCGTGGACAACTCTCCGCGGACGATGTCGCGCAGGAGGTCTGTCTAGCGGTCATGACCGCGCTACCCAGGTATCAGGACCAGGGTAGGCCGTTCATGGCCTTCGTATACGGAATCGCATCGCACAAGGTTGCCGACGCCCATCGCAACGCCTCCCGTAACAAGGCGGAGGCGATGGCCGAAGTACCAGATGTCATATCCACCGACCACGGCCCGGAGCAACGAGCTCTCGAATCGGAAACCAGCCGGCAGATGAACACCCTGCTGGCCACCCTTCCGGAGAAGCATCGAGAGATCTTGATCCTGCGCCTGGTCATGGGTCTGTCAGCAGAAGAAACCGCAACCGCCGTGGGCAGTACGGCGGGTGCGATTCGGGTCGCCCAGCACAGGGCGCTCGCAAAATTGAAGGCACAAGTGGCGAGGGCAGGTGAAATGTATGGCTAGGGATGGCGGGCGCGGTCGGGGCGACAAATGGGCGCGGCGTGCATCGCGGAACACCGATCCCTATGCCGAGGGCTCCGGTGCCGGATCCGAACCGGTGGATATCGTGGCGGTTCGTCGTGACGACGAACTGATCGACGCTATCGCCCGTGGCGGACCCGTCCCCACCGAGAGCGCCGAGGAACTCCAGCTGGCGACATTGCTGGCGGATTGGCGGGCCGAGATCGTGGCGCCGCCGCTACCGGACGCGCCCGACCTCGATACGGTGGTCGCGGCGGTCAACCAGGAGATCGGTGCCCGGCAGGCGCGGATCAGCGCGCAATCGGGAGGCCGCTTGCGGCTGCTCCGCCCGATCGCGACGACCGCTGCCGCGCTGGCACTCGTATTCGGTGGGCTTTCCGCGTTCTCATATCAGGCCGAACCCGGCGACGCGCTGTGGCGGGTCAAAGAGGTGGTGTTCAGCGAGCAGGCCCAGAGCACCGTGGTGCAGTACGCCGGTGACGATCTGGCCGCCGCGCAGACCCTGCTCGACCAGGGCAGGCCGGACGAGGCGCGGGAAAGGCTCGAGCAGGCTTCGGCCAATACGACCCAGGTCGACGACCCGGCCAAGCGCAACGAACTCGTCGAACGCTGGAATCAGCTGTTCGAGGAGGTCCGGAAGGTGATACCGCCGGACGTCGCCGCGCAGCTCGAGCAGATCGCTCCGTCGCCCGATCCGAGCGCGCCGGTGCAGCCGTCGCGTCCCGGTGGGACCACGGAACGGCCCGGTAGCACGGTGACCACCGCTCCGGGGCCGGGAAGCGAATCGCCGTCCGATCGGCCGAGTGGCCCCGGCGGCGGTGACAAGCCGAGTGCTCCGGACATCCAGGCGCCGGATCGGCCGGGACCCGGCACCGAGCGTCCGGACACACAGGCGCCCGGTACCCACACTCCCGACACCCCGGCGCCGGACACGCAGGCCCCGGATATCGCCCCGGACGGCACTACCGTCCCGGGCGTTCCGGGTACCACCACGCCGAACGGACCGGGTGTGGACTCGGTGGAGCCGTCCACGCCGGTGCCGCCGTCCACGATCAGCACACCCGGCCCGGCCGAGCCGTCCACCCTGCCGGTTCCGCAGACCGTCGTGCCGGCCCCGTCTGTTCCCCAGCAAATTCCGACCACGGTGCCGCTGCCGGGGGGCGCCGCCAACTGAACGCCGACACACCGATGGCCATCCACTGGGAACTGTGGATGGCCATCGGTGTGTTCGGCCACGGTAGGTGTGAGTGCCGGGAACCATGCGTAGCCATGAAAAATCGATCGGCCGCCTGATACGGCCGATCCTGCCGGCGAGCCGGCTACTCCGAAGTCAACTGTCGAAGGCGTCGAACCCGTCGCCGTGGAACGCCTCGTTCATCGAAGCATCCGCGTATCCGCGACAGTAATCCCAGGTGACGTAGGCTTCCGGAGTCGGGTCGTAGGCGGGCTCGTGCGGGCGGACCGTGCCGTCGACGAGGAGCTGTAACAAATTCGCGCGCAGCATATCCCAGTCGTGATAGTGATCCTGCCGACAATCCTCGCAGCTCACCACCAGCCCGCGGATACCGCGGTGCGCCAGTAGTGCCTCGTAGACTGCGAGATCGGCGAGATCCTCCTCGACCGCAAGGCGCTCATGAGGATCCAGCGGTTCCCCCGGCTCGATGGCATCGAGCGCGGCGGACGGGTCGGCGGGGTCTCCGGCGAACGGATCCGGCGGCAAGCCAGGTGGTAGATGGTCACGCACATCCCCACGGTACGCAGAACAGGGTGGTCTGCGCCAGCCGTCCGCGCCGTCAGTTTCGGCGATGCCCTCAGTTGATCCGTGGTCCAGGCGGACCGATACCATGGTGACACGGCGCCGACGAGTACCGATAACCCGGCCACCACCGGTCAGAACAGAACCGGTGCCGTAGTCCAATCCCAGTAACAGTTCGCTATCGGGTCGCCGCACCCCGGTAGCTCTGCCGACGTCCAGGAGGGGTCGATCCGAATGAGTAATCCCGTACCGGGCGAGCGCACCGTAGTCCGCCCTCATACGGGTGGTGACGATCCGAACAAGATCGCCATGCTCGGCCTCACCTTCGACGATGTACTGCTGCTCCCCGCCGCTTCGGATCTGATCCCCAGCTCGGTCGAGACATCCAGTCGGCTGACCCGGGAGATCCGCCTGCGGACCCCGCTGGTCAGCTCCGCCATGGACACCGTCACCGAAGCCCGGATGGCCATCGCCATGGCCCGGGCCGGTGGCATGGGTGTGTTGCATCGCAATCTGTCGGTCGCCGACCAGGCGAGCCAGGTGGAAACCGTCAAACGGTCCGAGGCGGGGATGGTCACCGATCCGGTGACCTGCCGCCCCACCGACACGCTGGCCGAGGTCGACGCCATGTGCGCCCGGTTCCGTATCTCCGGGCTGCCGGTGGTCGACGAGACCGGCGCGCTGGTGGGCATCATCACCAACCGCGATATGCGCTTCGAGGTCGACCAGAACCGGCGCGTCGCCGATGTGATGACCAAGGTGCCGCTCATCACCGCCCAGGAGGGTGTCACCGCCGAGGCCGCGCTCGGGCTGCTGCGCCGGCACAAGGTGGAGAAGCTGCCGATCGTGGACGGCGAGGGCCGGCTGCGCGGGCTCATCACCGTGAAGGACTTCGTCAAGACCGATCAGTTCCCCGACGCGACCAAGGACCGCGACGGCCGGCTGCTGGTGGGTGCCGCGGTCGGTGTCGGTGACGACGCCTGGTCGCGCGCCATGACCCTGGCCGACGCCGGTGCCGATGTGCTGGTGGTCGATACCGCGCACGGACACCAGCGTCAGGTGCTGAGCATGGTGAGCAAGGTGAAGGCCGAGGTCGGTGACCGGATTCAGGTCATCGGCGGCAATATCGCCACCCGCGCCGGTGCCGCGGCACTGGTCGAAGCGGGCGCCGACGCGGTGAAGGTGGGTGTCGGGCCGGGCTCCATCTGCACCACTCGCGTGGTCGCCGGTGTCGGCGCACCGCAGATCACCGCCATCCTCGAGGCCGTATCCGCCTGTAAGCCGGCCGGGGTCCCGGTCATCGCCGACGGTGGTATCCAGTTCTCCGGCGATATCGCCAAGGCCATCGCCGCGGGCGCCTCCACCGTGATGCTCGGTTCGCTGCTGGCCGGTACCGCCGAATCCCCGGGCGAACTGATCCTGGTCGGCGGTAAGCAGTTCAAGAGCTACCGCGGAATGGGCTCGCTCGGCGCCATGCAGGGCCGCGGGCAGGCGAAGTCCTTCTCCAAGGACCGGTACTTCCAAGACGACGTCCTGGCCGAGGACAAGCTCGTTCCGGAGGGCATCGAGGGCCGGGTGCCCTTCCGTGGCCCGGTCAACCAGGTGATCCATCAGCTGGTCGGTGGCCTGCGTGCCGCTATGGGCTACACCGGTGCCCAGTCGATCACCGATCTGCAGGAAGCGCAGTTCGTCCAGATCACCGCCGCGGGGCTGAAGGAAAGCCACCCGCACGACATCACGATGACCGTCGAGGCGCCCAACTACACCGGTAGGTGAGGCTCGGTCGAGGGCGCGCACCGACGGTAAGCGCCCTCGACCCACAGCTGCGACCACAGGGACCTGGTTTGCGATCCGCACGGATCGATTCGACAGCGGACGAATGCTTCGCTGCCGCCGCAACAGTTGTGCCGGTCAACCCTCAGACGTTTCCGAGGGTCGGCGCGTCCCGGTGTTCCCCCGCGTCCGCATGCCGACCCGGACCTCGAATGCCGATGCACCCCGCATGCGTCGAGTCTTACGAGACACCTCCAAGGGTTGAGGCCCGTCTCGCCGTTTCGGCCTCGAAAGCGCCGCGCGAAGCGCAAGTCT
>NZ_JBEXLL010000074.1:0-32464 GCF_040609955.1 Nocardia sp. NPDC004568 | reverse complement strand
CCTCGAAAGCGCCGCGCGAAGCGCAAGTCTCGAGGCCGAAACGGCGAGACCAAGGGGGGCCTCAACCCCGCGACGCCGCAGGCGGCGCCAAAAAACACAGCGCTTTGGCGAGTAAGTGCGCGTGCCCGCTGGGTGAGTAAGTGCGCGTGCCCAGCTCGGCAACCGAGCTCACCTTCGCATGACGAGCGGGCCGTGGTGCCGGCCTCCCTGGGCTGCGCCCCGACTCGGTGTCTGTGGTGGGCGGTACCGTCGCAGGCATGAGTGACGGTCTGTTCGATATGCCCGATGCGGGGGCGGGCGCACCGGATATCGCCTTCGTCGGCGAGGCCGCACGGGACGGTGGAGCGCGTGCCCCGCTCGCGGTGCGGATGCGGCCCGCCTCGCTCGACGAGGTCGTCGGGCAGCAGCATCTGCTCGGCCCCGGTTCTCCGCTGCGGCGGCTGGTGGAGGGGTCGGGTGCGGCCTCGGTGTTGCTGTACGGGCCACCCGGCACCGGGAAGACGACGCTCGCGTCACTGATCTCGTATGCCACCGGGCGCCGGTTCGAGGCGTTGTCGGCTCTGTCCGCCGGAGTCAAGGAGGTGCGGGCGGTCATCGATATCGCGCGACGGCGGCTCACCGCGGGCGAGCAGACCGTGCTGTTCATCGACGAGGTGCACCGCTTCTCCAAGACCCAGCAGGACGCGCTGCTGGCCGCGGTGGAGAACCGTATCGTGCTGCTGGTGGGCGCGACCACGGAGAACCCGTCGTTCTCGGTGGTGGCGCCGCTGCTGTCGCGGTCGCTGGTGCTGCAACTGCACTCGCTCGGGCCGGACGATATCCGGGCCGTGCTCGCGCGGGCCATCGCCGATCCGCGCGGTCTGGATGGTCAGTACACGGTGACCGGCGAGGCGCTCGATCACATTGTGCGGATCGCCGGTGGCGACGCCCGGCGGGCCCTCACCGCGCTGGAGGCCTCGGCGGAGTCCTCGCTGGACGGGACGGTGGATCTGGACCTGGTGGCCGCCAGTATCGACAAGGCGGCCGTCCGGTACGACCGGGCCGGTGACCAGCACTACGACGTGATCAGCGCGTTCATCAAATCGATTCGTGGCTCCGATGTGGACGCGGCGTTGCACTATCTGGCCCGGATGCTGACCGCGGGGGAGGATCCGCGCTTCATCGCCCGGCGGCTGATGATCCACGCCAGCGAGGACATCGGCATGGCCGACCCGACCGCGCTGCAGACGGCGACCGCCGCGGCCCAGGTGGTGCAGCTGGTCGGGCTGCCGGAGGCCCGGCTGGCGCTGGCGCAGGCCACCATCCATCTGGCGACCGCGCCGAAATCGGGCGCGGTGGTCGCGGCCATCGGCGCGGCCATGGCCGATGTGGCCGCGGGGAAGGCGGGTACGGTGCCCGCGCATCTGCGGGACGGGCACTACGCGGGCGCGGAGCGCCTGGGCAATGCCCAGGGCTACCGCTATCCGCACGACGACCCGGACGGTGTGCTCGCTCAGCAGTACCCGCCGGACGAACTCGTCGGGGTGGACTATTACCACCCCACCGACCACGGTCACGAGCGGGCTGTCGAGCCCCGGGTGAGTACGCTGCGCCGGATCGTGCGTGGTCTGCGTCCCGGAAACCCGGCTCGGTGATAATTCGGGTGCGTGGCACCGGTAGGCTGGGTATTCGTGCAGACCCACGAGATCAGACGGCGGTTCCTGGACCATTTCGTAAGTGCCGGGCATACAGAGGTGCCCAGTGCATCGCTGATTCTCGACGACCCGAACCTGCTGTTCGTGAACGCGGGCATGGTGCAGTTCAAGCCGTATTTCCTCGGTCAGCAGACGCCGCCGTTCCCGCGCGCGACCAGCGTGCAGAAATGCGTGCGGACCGGTGATATCGAGGAAGTCGGCGTCACCACTCGGCACAATACGTTCTTCCAGATGGCGGGTAATTTCTCGTTCGGCGACTACTTCAAGGAAGGCGCCATCCGCTTCGCCTGGGAGCTGATCACCAAGTCGCAGGAGGACGGCGGGTACGGATTCGACCCGGAGCGGATCTGGGTCACCGCCTACCAGGACGATCCCGAGGCCGCCGAGATCTGGCGCCGGGTGGCCGGTATCCCCGAGGAGCGGATCCAGTTCCGCGACGGTAAGGACAACTACTGGGATATGGGCGTGCCCGGTCCCGGCGGGCCCTGTTCGGAGATCTACTACGACCGCGGGCCGGAGTACGGCCGGGACGGCGGCCCGGTCGCCGACGAGGACCGCTACCTGGAGATCTGGAACCTGGTCTTCATGCAGGACATCCGCGGCGAGGACAGCCCGAAGCAGGGCTTTCCGCCGGTGGGCGTGCTGCCGAAGAAGAACATCGATACCGGGATGGGCGTCGAGCGCATCGCGCTGCTGCTGCAGGGCGTGGACAACGTCTACGAAACCGATCTGCTGCGACCCATCATCGACAAGGCCGAGGAACTGACCGGCCGCTCCTACGGTGTCGAGCACGCCGACGATGTCCGGTTCCGGGTGATCGCCGACCACGCGCGCACCTCGGCCATGCTGATCGCCGACGGCGTGAATCCCGGCAACGACGGCCGCGGCTACGTGCTGCGCCGGTTGCTGCGCCGGATCGTGCGCTCGGCCCGGCTGCTCGGCGCCGAACAGCCGGTGATGAGCGAGTTCATGCGGGTCGTGAGCGACCTGATGGCGCCCTCGTATCCCGAGCTGTCCACCGACTACTCCCGTATCGAGACCGTCGCTGTCGGTGAGGAGACGGCGTTCCGCAAGACCCTGAGCACGGGTTCGAAGCTGTTCGACGAAACGGCGGAGCAGGTCAAGGCCGCGGCCCCGCGCGGTGGCACCGGCACCATCTCCGGCGCCGACGCCTTCACTCTGCACGACACCTACGGCTTCCCGATCGACCTCACCCTGGAGATGGCCGCGGAGGCCGGTCTCTCGGTGGACGAGGACGGGTTCCGCACGCTCATGGCCGAACAGCGGCGGCGGGCGAAGGAGGACGCGCACGCCCGCAAGCACGCGCACGCCGATCTGTCGGTGTACAAGGAACTGGTCGATCGCGGCGATACGGAGTTCACCGGTTTCGACGAGCTGACCTCCGAGGCCCATGTGCTGGCCCTCATCTCCGACGGCGTCCGGGTGCCGACCGCCCCGGCGGGCACCGATATCGAGGTGATCCTGGATCGCAGCCCGCTCTACGCGGAATCCGGCGGTCAGATCGCCGATCGCGGCACGATCACCGCGGCGGGGACGAAACTCGTCGTCAACGATGTGCAGAAGATCGCGAAGAAGCTGTGGGTGCACCGGTGCACTGTCGAACAGGGACAGATCACCGAGGGCGATGTGGTGCTGGCCCAGGTCGATCCGGGCTGGCGGCGCGGCGCCACCCAGGGGCATTCCGGGACCCATATGGTGCACGCGGCGCTGCGCCAGGTGCTGGGACCGAACGCGGTCCAGGCCGGTTCACTCAACAAGCCGGGTTACCTGCGCTTCGACTTCAACTGGCAGGGCCAGCTCAGCGAGCAGCAGAAGGCCGATATCGAGGCGGTGTCCAACGACGGCGTCGGAGCCGACTTCCCGGTGAACACCTTCGTCACCGATCTGCCCAAGGCCAAGGAAATGGGCGCGCTGGCTCTGTTCGGGGAGAACTACGGCGATCGGGTCCGTGTGGTGGAGATCGGCGGGCCGTTCTCCATGGAGCTCTGCGGTGGCACCCACGTGGGTCACTCGTCGCAGATCGGCCCGATCACCCTGCTCGGGGAGTCGTCGGTGGGCTCGGGCGTGCGCCGGGTGGAGGCCTTCGTCGGGTTGGACTCCTACCAATACCTGGCCAAGGAGCGCGCGTTGCTGGCCGGGGTCGCCTCGATGCTGAAGGTGCCCTCGGACGAGGTGCCGGGGCGGGTCGAGCAGCTGGTGGACCGGCTGCGGGTCGCCGAGAAGGAACTCGAGCGGACCAAGATCGCGGCCGTGCTGTCGTCGGCGGGCGCCTATGCCGACGCCGCCGAACGACTCGGAGACGTGCTGCTGGTCGCGGCCGCCGCGCCGGAAGGGGTATCGGCGGGCGATCTGCGCACTCTGGCCACCGATATCCGCGGCCGGCTCGGTTCCACCCCGGCCGTGGTGGTGTTGCTCGGAAATAACGAGGGCAAGGTGCCGTTCGTGGTGACCGTGAACAAGCCCGCTCAGGCGCTGGGCTTCGCCGCCGGTGATCTGGTGGCCGTCTTCGGGCCGCGGATCTCCGGTCGCGGCGGCGGCAAACCGGAGATGGCCCAGGGCGCGGGCTCGGACCCGGCGGGTATCGACGCGGGTCTGGCGGCGGTACGCGATCACATCGGCGCGCACGCCGGCTGATGGCGGTGGGCTCGCTGGACGACCCGCCCGTCGACCGGCCCAATCCCGCCACGGATCCGGGCCGGGGCAGGCGGCTGGGCATCGATGTGGGCAGTGTGCGGATCGGGGTCGCCGCGAGTGATCCGGACGGGATCCTCGCGACCCCGGTGGAGACCGTGCCCCGTGCTACCGGCTCCCGGCGCGCCGGGCGGTGGCCGCGCGGCGCGCGCGCCGGTGACGGGGGACCCGGCGCGGATATCGCGCGGATCGCGGCGATCGCGCACGAGTACGAAGCGGTGGAGATCATCGTCGGGCTGCCCCGCACGCTCCGCGGCGAGAAAGGGACCTCGGCGCGCATGGCGACGGAGTTCGCCGGAAGATTGCGCGACTCGCTGCCCGACGTGCCGATCCGGCTTTCCGACGAACGTTTGACTACGGTGTCTGCTGCACGCGCTCTGCGGGACAGCGGTGTTCGAGCGCGCGGACAGCGGCAGGTGATCGACCAGGCGGCTGCTGTGTCGATCCTGCAGAGCTGGTTGGACGAACGGAGTTCTGTGATGAGGTCGGCCGAGGACGCGGCACGTACCGCGGTGTCCGGAGACGATGAATGACGGATCGATGGGCGCAGGCGGAGGCGCAATTCCGGCAGCGTGAGGCCGAGCGGCGATATCGGCGCGACGACAAGGCCTGGGAGCGGTCCCGCCGCGCGTCCACCACGCCGGTGGCCGACGAGGCGGACTGGGACGACGAGCCCGAGGACGGCTGGGACCCCTACGAGGACGACGACACCGCCGTCATCCCGCGCTACGTCGACGACGACGAATACGACGACGATTTCGACGACGAGCCCGAACCCGAGCCGCGCCCGCGCCCGCGCCGCCGCGCCGGCGCGCGGACCGCGCCGGCGCGTGGGGGCCGGGCGGCGGCCCGGAAAGCCGCCCGCGCGCAGGAGGGCGGCCGCCGCCGGCTGATCTGGGTGGCCGCCGGGGTGCTTTTGGTGCTGATCGTCGGAGCGGGGGGGTACAAGCTGATCAATCGCTACACCCCGGCCGAGGATTTCGCCGGGCCCGCCGGTGCGCCCGTGGTGGTCCAGGTGAAGTCCGGCGATACCGCCACCGAAATCGCCTCGACTATGGCCGAGGCCGGAATCGTCGCCAGTTCGGGTGCCTTCTACGAGGCCGCGGTGCAGGACGAGGGGATGAATTCGCTCCAGCCCGGGTACTACGCGATCCCGGTGCACAGTCCGGCCGCGGACGCGGTCGCGGCGCTCGTCGCGCCCGGCTCGCGGGTCGGCAATGTCGTGGTCTCCGAAGGTCGGCAGTTGCACGATCAACACGATGTGAACACCGGCGCGCGCAAGGAGGGCATCTACACCAAGATCGCCGCCGCCAGCTGTGTGGGCGCCGAACCCGAACGCCGCTGTGTCACCTACGAACAGCTGGAGCAGGCCGGCGCCACCACCGACCTGGCCGCGCTCGGCGTCCCGGAGTGGGCGGTGGAATCGGTCCGTACGGTGCCCGATCGCGCCCGCCAGCTCGAGGGCCTGATCGCCGCCGGCAGTTGGGATTTCGATCCGAGCGGCTCCGCACAGGAGATTCTGCGGCAACTGGTCACCGAGAGCGCCCGCAGTTACGAGTCCACCGGGCTGCTGGAATCCGGCCGGGTCAACGGGCTCAGCCCCTACCAAACCTTGATCGGCGCCTCCCTCGTGGAACGTGAAGCGCTGCCGCAGGATATGAGCAAGGTGGCCAGGGTGATCGTGAACCGGCTGGAGATCGACCAGCCGCTGCAGTTCGATTCCACCGTCAACTACGCACTCGACAAAACCGAGGTCGCGACCACCGACGCCGACCGCGGGCAGACCACCCCGTGGAACACCTACGCCATGCCCGGCCTGCCCGCGACCCCGATCTCCTCCCCGTCGATCGCGGCGCTCGAGGCCATGGAGGAACCCGAGCCCGGGACCTGGCTGTACTTCGTGACGGTCGACAAGCAGGGCACCACGCTGTTCACCGAGAGCTATTCCGAGCATCTGCAGAACATCGAATTGGCGCTGGAGAGCGGGATCCTGGACAGTGGGCGCTGAACCGGCGGGCCCGCGCCGCGCCGCTGTGCTCGGCAGCCCCATCACTCATTCGAAGTCACCGCAGCTGCATCTGGCGGCCTACCGCGCGCTCGGCCTGGACTGGACCTACGAGCGGATCGAATGTACCGGCGACCAGTTGCCCGGCCTGGTCGAGGGGCTGGGCCCGGAATGGGCCGGACTGTCGGTGACCATGCCGGGCAAGGAAGCGGCCCTGGCCTACGCGCAGGTGCGCACCGAACGCGCGGTACTGGTCGGTTCGGCGAACACCCTGGTGCGGACGACGGCCGGTTGGCGTGCCGACTGCACCGATGTGGACGGGGTATTGGGCGCACTGCGGGGCGGCGGGGTGCGCGAGCTGTCCGAGGCGGTGGTGCTGGGGGCCGGCGGTACCGCGCGGCCCGCGCTGCTGGCGCTGGCCGAGCTGGGAGCCGCGACCATCACCATCGTCGCCCGCGATGCCGGCCGGGCGGCGAGTGCGCGCGAACTCGCCGAGCGGCTCGGCACGACCGTCCGGGTGATCGGTTTCGACGCGGCCGAGCTGGCCGGTATCTGCGGCCGCGCGGGCGCTGTGGTGAGCACCGTCCCGCATCCGGCGGCCGCGGCGGTCGCCGGATCGGTGGCCGCGGCTCCCGTGGTGCTCGACGCGCTGTACAACCCGTGGCCCACCCCGCTGGCCGAAGCGGTCGCCGCCGCCGGGCACACGGTCATCGGCGGACTGCAGATGCTGCTCGAACAGGCCTACGGACAGGTCGAACAGTTCACCGGCCGCCCCGCCCCCCGGGAAGCGATGGCCGCCGCGCTCGCCGACCTCGGCTGATATCGCCCGAGGGCGCCCGATCCCGCCGAATATCTGTAACGGGTTCTAGTCCGGTGCGCGGGGGAGTTATGGTGATCGGCATGACTGCGTGGTTGTTGCGGGCACTGGCGCTCGGTGGGCTGACCGTCGCCCTGCGGGTGCTCCTCGGGTTCGCGATGGGCTATATCCCGACCTACGGGGTGTGGTTGCGGCTGCTGTGCCTGGTGGTGCTGATCGGTGCCGCAGTGGCCTGGGGCATACGCGACGGCCGGGCCGACCGCCACGAACACCCGAACCCCGAGCAGGGCGCGGATCTGACGATCCGGTGGCTGCAGACCGCGGTGGTCGCCGGCGTGGGCAGCGGACTGGTGTCCTGGCTGCTGGATCTCCTGCCGAAGGTCGACCTCGGCGACGGCGGACTGCTGTTCGAGGCCACCGCCGCGTCGGCGTTCATCGTCCTACTGGTCTTCGTACCCGGGCTCATCGGCGTGGCCGTCGGACGGCGGCTGGGCAGCCGCGACAACGAGCGATCGGCGGGTGGCGTCACCCCCGCGCTCGGCTCGCCCGCCTGACGGTCCGACGAGCCCGGCCGGTCTCCGAGCTGTCGCCGGTCATCCCCGGGCGGGCCGGAAGGGCTCGGGCAGGAGGAACCGTCAGGAAACCAGGGGTCTTTCGGGAAGCGCCCGTCTACCGAACTCGCGGGCCGCGATCGCGGTTCGATATCGGCGGCGCGCTGGACGGTCAGATCGCGTTCGGCCCCGCCCCTTCTCCACCGCACAGCCGGTCGGCCGCGGGTGGGACCGGTGCCGGTCCTGCCGGGCCGACCGGATCCTGATCGCCGGCGCCGCCGGCGTCACAGCAAGATCGCGCTGCTTCCCGTGGAGCCGGCGCCGGCGACCGCCGAATACGCGGCGGCGAGCAGGGCGGGGTCGGGACCTTCCAGCCGGCCGGGTTTGGCCAGTCCGTCCAGCACGACGAACCGCAGCACGCCCGAGCGGGTCTTCTTGTCGGTCTGCATACTCTCCAGCAGTTGCGGGAGGGCCTCGGGATCGTAGGTGGTGGGCAGCCCGACGCTCTCCAGGATGTCGCGGTGCCGGTCGGCGGTGGCGTCGTCGAGGCGCCCGGCCAACCGGCCCAGTTCGGCCGCGAAGACCAGACCCACCGACACCGCCGCGCCGTGCCGCCAGCGGTAGCGCTCCCGGCGTTCGATCGCGTGGCCCAGCGTATGACCGTAATTGAGGATCTCGCGCAGCGCGGACTCCTTGAGATCGGCCGCGACCACCTCCGCCTTGACCGCCACCGCCCGGCGGACGAGCTCCGGCAGTACGTCGCCGGTCGGATCCAGCGCGGCCTGCGGGTCCCGTTCGATCAGGTCCAGGATCACCGGGTCGGCGATGAACCCGGCCTTGATGATCTCCGCCATCCCCGCCACGATCTCGTTGCGCGGCACGGTTTCCAGGGTCACCAGATCGACCAGGACCGCCGCCGGCTCGTGGAAGCAGCCGACGAGGTTCTTCCCGGCTTCGGTGTTGATACCGGTCTTCCCGCCCACCGCGGCGTCCACCATGGCCAGCAGGGTGGTGGGTACGTGGACGACCTTCACTCCGCGCATCCAGGTCGCGGCGACGAATCCGGCGAGATCGGTGGCCGCGCCACCGCCGAGGCTCACCACCACGTCGTTGCGGGTGAGGCCGATCCGGCCCAGCACCTCCCAGCAGAAACCGGCGACGGCGAGTTCCTTGCCCGCCTCGGCGTCCGGAATCTCGATGCGGTGGGCGTCCAGACCGGCCTCGGCCAGTGTGGTGCGCACCACCTCGGCGGTCTCGACCAGCGACGGCTGGTGGAACAGGGCGACGGTCCGCACGCCGCCCGCGCCGGAGACCACCTCGACGAGGTCCCCGAGCAGACCGCGGCCGATGATCACCGGATAGGGCTGTGCGGTGCGGACTTCGATACGCGTCGGTTCTGTCACGTGTGCTGCTCCGATCCTGTCTGTGCCTGCTCGGCCTGTTCTCGTTGCTCCCGGCGGGCCCGGGCCCGTCTGGCGCGCGCCCGCCGGGACCGGCCCGGGGTGCGCAGGCCGGTATCGGCGGCCCGGCCGGGTTCGGCGCCGGGTGATGGTGCGGTGTCGCCCGCGGCGCTCGATGCCGCGGTCTCGCTCGCGGGCCGGTCCGGAGTACTCGACTCGGCGGTATCGGCCGCGCGTTGCGCCGCGGCTCGGCGGGCCCGCGCCCGGGCCCGCCGGCGGGCCCGCGACCTGCTGGTGCGCGAAGTACTCGGACCTTCGGGCGCGTTCGTGCCGGGGGCGTCGGCGGTCTCCTGGACCGATTCCAGGGCGAGTTTGCCCAGAATCGAGCGCACCACGCGGCCCGGACTGCGGCCGTCGGTGCGCACTCGGACCGAGGTCCCCTCCCGGTAGAGCGGCCGCCGGGTCCGCATGAGTTCCCGGTATTTCGCCCCGGGGTCGGCGCCACCCAGCAGCGGCCGGTGGGTCCCGGCGCCGGTGCGGCGCAGCCCCTCGGCGATGCTGATCTCCAGATACACCACGGTGCGGTCGCGCAGCAGGGCGCGGGTGCGTTCGGAGAGCACCGCGCCGCCACCGAGGGAGACCACACCGCTGCGTGTGCCGAGCGCCTCGCCGACCACCTGTTCCTCGATCCGGCGGAATTCGGACTCCCCGTCCTCGGCGAAGATTTCCGGAATGGTGCGGCCGGTCGCCTCCTCGATCCCGGCATCGGTGTCGTAGAGCTCGACGCCGAGTTCCCGGGCGAGTTTGCGGCCGATGGTGGTCTTGCCCGCCCCGGGCGGGCCGATCAGCACCACCAGGGGGCCGTGCGGATCGGTCTGCTCGGTCATTACGCCGGGTCGGCGACGGTATCGCCCGGGTTCAGATGGGGCCGCCCGCTGATCCGCTTCACGTAGCCGTCGAGATTGCTCACCGTCTCCGCGAGCGAATCGCCCCCGAACTTGTCCAGTGCGGCCTGGGCCACCACCAGCGCGACCATGGATTCGGCGACCACCCCGGCCGCCGGAACGGCACAGACATCGGACCGTTGGTGGATCGCCACGGCCTCCTCGCCGGTGGACATATCGACCGTGGCCAGCGCGCGCGGCACCGTGGAGATGGGCTTCATGGCCGCGCGCACGCGCAGCGCCTCGCCGTTGGTCATCCCGCCCTCGAGACCGCCGGCGCGGTTGGTGGATCGCAGGACGCCGTCACTGCCGGGGCGCATCTCGTCGTGGGCCTGGCTGCCGCGGCGCCGGGCCGTCTCGAATCCGTCGCCGACCTCGACGCCTTTGATGGCCTGGATGCCCATCAGCGCCGCGGCCAGTCGCGAATCCAGCCGGTTCTCGCCGCTGGTGAAGGAGCCCAGTCCGATCGGGAGCCCGGTGACGACCACCTCGACCACCCCGCCGAGGGTGTCGCCGTCCTTCTTGGCCGCCTCGATCTCGGCGATCATGGCCGCCTCGGCGCCGGCGTCGAAGGCGCGCACGGGACTCTCGTCGATCGCCGCCAGATCGGCGCCGGTGGGAACCACCCCGGTGGTGTTCGCGGCCGTACCGATGGAGACCACATGGGAGACGACCTCCACGCCGAGGGCCTGGCGGAGGAAGGCACGGGCCACGGTCCCGGCCGCGACCCGCGCCGCGGTCTCGCGCGCACTCGCGCGTTCCAGTACCGGGCGGGCGTCGTCGAAGCCGTACTTGAGCATGCCGGAGTAGTCGGCGTGGCCGGGGCGGGGACGGGTGAGCGGGGCGTTGCGGGCCAGTTCGGCCAGTTCGGCCTCGTCGACGGGGTCGGCGGACATGACGGTGGTCCACTTGGGCCATTCGGAATTGGCGATCTCGATGGCGACGGGACCGCCCATGGTGCGGCCGTGACGGACCCCGCCGATCACGGTGACCTTGTCGGCCTCGAACTTCATCCGGGCGCCGCGACCGTAGCCCAGCCGTCGGCGCGCCAGCTGTGCGGAGATCTCCTCCGAGGTCACCTCGACACCGGCGACCATCCCTTCGAGGATGGCGACGAGAGCGGGTCCGTGGGATTCTCCAGCAGTTATCCAGCGCAGCACGCCGACTATCTTCCCATGTCGGCGGGACAGGCGGGGGAGGCGGTCGGCCGTGCTCATCGCCCCCGGGAAGTGGGTGAGGCCCGGGATTGCCGCGCGGTCACCACAGGGCGAGTCCGAGAAGTGTCGCGGCACACATCGACGGACCGTGCGCGACGGTGGGCGCGAGGCGTTCCGGCGCGGGTGCCCGCGGGCCGGCGACCCGGTACCGGCCGCCGAATATTCGCCGCCCGGCGCGGGATCCGAGCAGCGCGCCGACCCCGGCGAGCGCGGTACACACCGGCGCCGCGAGGGCCGACCAGACCCAGACCGGACCACCACCGAGCCCGGCGGCCGCGCCCAGCCCCAGGGCCAGTTTCACATCGCCGGCTCCGAGTGCGGCCGGGCGCGTCAGATGGATCAGCAGATAAGGGGCCGCGAGCAGTACCGCGCCCCAGGCGGCGGGGTGGAATCTCCCGGTCAGCGCCGCGTAGCCCAATACGGCGACGGCTCCGGGCACCGTGAGCAGGTTCGGCAGGCGCCGGTAGCCGATATCGCTGACGCTCAATGCTGCGCACCAGACGGTGAAGGCGAGGAAACAGGGGGTCGTCATGCCTTTCACGATCGTCGCCGGCGGGCCGCGCCGGCAGCGGTGAACGCATCATGTGGACAACTCCGCCCGCTGTGCCGATATGTGAACAATGGTTGGTTCACATTGCCGCGAGCGGCTGCGCCCGGTCGGCCCGTGTGCCGGGGCCGGGTCGGCGGTACTTTTGTGCCATGTCTGCTGATGCCGGTCGGGGCCCGCGGGCCCGGCCCGATTACGCCGCCCGGCGCGGTGCGCTGCGCAACCTGCTGGTGCAGAACGAGATCGACGGCCTGCTGGTCACCGATCTGGTGAACATCCGCTATCTCACCGGATTCACCGGTTCGAACGCCGCGCTGCTGGTGCACTCGTGGGACACCCCGGGCGCGGAGGACCGCACCGTGATCTCGACCGACGGGCGCTACGACACCCAGGTCGCCGAGCAGGTCCCCGATCTGCGCGCCGAGATCGCCCGGGCGGTATCGCGCCGGGTGGTGGAACTGGCGGGGGAGTGGCAGTTCGGGCGGCTCGGGTACGAGAGTCATATCGTCACCGTCGATCAGCACCGGGCGCTGCTCGAGCTCGGCTCCGGACTGGAGTTCGTGGCGACGCCCGGCCTGGTCGAACAGCTGCGCATGGTCAAGGACGAGTACGAGATCGATCGGCTGCGCACCGCCTGCGCCGTCGGTGACGGGGCGCTGGCGGCACTGCTGGAGACCGGGGCACTACGCCCGGGGCGCACCGAGCGTCAGGTCGCCCGGGATCTGGAATGGGCGATGTTCGAGCGCGGGGCGGCCGGGGTCGCCTTCGAGACGATCGTCGCGGCCGGGGCGAATTCGGCCGTTCCGCACCACCGGCCCACCGAGGCGGTGCTGGCCACCGGTGATTTCGTGAAGATCGACTTCGGCGCCGTGGTGGACGGCTACCACTCGGATATGACCCGGACCTTCGTGCTCGGCGAACCCACGGCGTGGCAGCGCGAGGTCTACGACCTGGTGTACGCCGCGCAGCGGGCCGGTCGCGAGGCGCTGCGGCCCGGTGTGCCGTGCGCCGATGTGGACGCGGCCGCCCGCGAGGTCATCGCCGCCGCCGGCCACGGGCCGCTGTTCGTGCACGGTCTGGGGCACGGGGTGGGGTTGCGCATCCACGAAGCGCCCGGAATCGCCAAAACCGGCACGGGTACACTCCAGTCTGGCGTGGCGGTGACCGTCGAACCAGGTGTGTACTTTCCCGGCCGCGGCGGGGTCCGGATCGAGGACACGCTCGTGGTGCGCGAAGGGGGCCCGGAACTGCTCACCAACACCGGCAAAGATCTGATCGTCGTCGGATGACGACGGTCGCCCGAGAACCGAGGAGACCCGAAGACAGTGGCGGACACCAGCGACTTCAAGAACGGCCTCGTGCTGAAGATCGACGGTAATCTCCAGCAGATCGTCGAGTTCCAGCACGTGAAGCCGGGTAAGGGTCCCGCGTTCGTGCGGACCAAGCTGAAGAACGTGCTGTCGGGCAAGATCGTCGACAAAACCTTCAACGCGGGCGTGAAGGTGGAGACCGCCACGGTCGACCGCCGCGATATGACCTACCTGTACCACGACGGCTCCGATTACGTCTTCATGGACGGCGAGACCTTCGATCAGATCTCCATCGCGGAGAGCACCATCGGCGAGCAGGCCCGCTTCCTGCTGGAGAACATGACCGTGCAGGTCGCCACCCACGAGGGCGCGCCCCTGTATGTGGAACTGCCGGTCACCGCCGAGTTCGAGGTCACCCACACCGATATCGGTCTGCAGGGCGACCGGTCCACCGGCGGCACCAAGCCCGCCACCGTGGAGACCGGTGCCGAGGTCCAGGTCCCGTTGTTCATCAACACCGGTGACAAACTCCGTATCGACACCCGCGACGGCAGCTACCTGGGCCGCGTCAACTCCTGACGTGCCCGATCAGCCCGCGGACAAGAAATCCGCATACAAGAAGCTCGGCGCCCGCCACAAGGCGCGCCGCCGGGCGGTGGACCTGCTCTTCGAGGCCGAGGCCCGCGATATCGATCCGGCCGATCTGGCCGACGAGCGGATCGAGCTGGCGGCCCGCGATCAGGGCGTGGCGCCGGTGCACGCCTATACCCGGACCCTGGTGGACGGTATCGCCGAGGAACTCGACCGGGTCGACGGGACCATCGAGTCCTATCTGCAGGATTGGACCCTGCCGCGGCTGCCCGCGGTGGACCGCGCCATCCTGCGCGTGGCGGTCTGGGAGCTGCTGTACGCGCCCGATGTCCCGCCGATCGTCGCCGTGGACGAGGCGGTGGAACTGGCCAAGGAATTGTCCACCGACGACTCCCCGGGGTTCGTGAACGGAGTGCTCGGACAGGTGGTGCTGGTGGCGCCGCAGATCCGCGCGGCCGCCGCGGCCGCCGGGCGTTCCCGTGATCCGGAAGCGGAGGACTGACGTGCGCAAGTACCTGGTGCTGGCCCGCCGCACCCCCGCCTACGACCCGGCGGTGGCCGAACCGCACCGCCGGTTCCTCGCCGAGCTGCGCGCGAAGGACATGCTGCAGGAGAGCGGTCCGTTCACCGACGGTAGCGGCGGCGCGTACCTTGTGCTCGCGGAGTCGCTCGCAGCCGCCGAGGCGGTGGTGTACACCGATCCGCTGCACACCACCGGCTCGTCGGCGATCACGGTCCACGAATGGGAGATCACCGGCTGAGTCCGTACCGGACGCTCCGGTCCCGGTCCGGCCGCGCGACTCGATGAGAGGGCGATAGGCTGTTTATCGCAACATCCCACGATGTCGAGGAGTGCGGACCATGACCGAGAACGCGGGTGTCACCCTGCCCGAGGGTGGATGTACCACCGCGGAGGCCTGGGAGATCTTCGACCGGTTGCCGGCCGCGCCCGTGCACGAGGTGACCACCGGCCGCTGGCGCGGTTCGGAACTGCCCACCGGCCACCCGATGGACGGTACGCTGTCCGAATCCGGTTGGTACGGTAAACAATTCGATACGCCCGATCAGGTGCATCCGCTGCTGTTCACCGATGAGCGCGGCACCGTGTTCGCGGTGGACCCGCGCCGGGTCCCGCTCTCGCTGGCGGGCCGGATTCCCGCGCACTGGCTGCGCCCGGTACGCAACAACTTGCGTGTCCTCGGCCCGCTGGTGCGTACCCGCCGAGCGACGGCTCGGTTACGCGATATCGAATACCGCGGCGTGGTCAGCGCCGCCATGGTCTACGACCACCTGCCGATCATCGACCATTTCCGCCGGCTCGACGACGACAGGTTGCTCGGCGTCATGGATATGCGCGGTCTCGCCGAACCGTACTTCTTCGTCCTGACGCGGTGATCAGCGCGCCGGGCCCGGCCGCAGGATGATCTTGCCGAGCGGCGTCCGGGATTCCAGCAGTTCGTGGGCCGCGGCGGCGCGGTCGAGCGGCAGAATCGTCTCCACCGGTGGCGTCAGCGCCGGCAGCCGCTCGAGTATCGCGGCACGGGCGCGGCCCACCCGGCCGTGCCAGGCGGGGCCCGAGCATCCGGTGAGTGTCAGCCCATGCGGGATCAGGTCGCCCGCCGCGACGCGGGCGGGCTCCCCGGAGAGCCAGCCGTAGCTGAGCATTCGCCCGGACCCGGGCGTCATCGTCTCGAGCAGGGCGGCCGCCGAGGTGCCGCCGAGTGAGTCGAACACGATATCGATCGTGCGGCCCGGCTCTCCACGTAGTTGTCCGGGCCAGAGCTCGTCGCGGTGGTCGAGGACCTCGTCGGCGCCCAGTTCCTTCGCGCGCCGCATTTTGGCCGGTCCGCCCGCGGTCGCGATCACCCGGGCCGCGCCGAATTCGCGGGCCAATTCGACCAGGTGCGCACCCACACCGGTGGCACCGGCCTCGACCAGCACCGTTTCGGAGCCGGTGAGCGCCGCGGCTTCCAGCAGTGCCAGCGCCACCGAGCCGCTCATCATCACCGCCGCCGCGTCGGCGGCCGTGACTCCCATGGGAATCGGAGTCGCGGCATCCGCTCGCACGCGGACCGATTCGGCGTACGCTCCCGTCCCGTCCGTGTCGGCCACCACCCGCCGTCCGAGGTATTCGGATCCGACACCCTCGCCCACGGCGATCACTTCCCCCGCCACTTGGAAGCCGAAGACCACCGGCGGTGGCGAGGCCATCGGAAACGCGCCGGAACGCAGCTGGGTCTCGGGGTACAGGACGGGAATCGCCTCGGCTCTGATCACCACTTCACCCGGCCCGGCGACCGGCTCCGGGACTTCCCGGGATACCAGCACCTCGGGCCCGCCGGTTTCCGTCATTACGATTGCCTGCATTGGAACTCCATAAGTTGACTGACGGTCCAGATAACTTCTTCAAGATATGGACCGCCGGTCAAGTTGTCAACGAAGGTGGTGCGACCATTCCGAAGGAACGCGCGGACGCCGCCCGCAACCGGCGCGCCATCCTGGACGCGACCGCGGCGCTACTCGCCGAACACGGCCCGGAGGCGGTCACCATGGACCGAGTCGCGGCGGCCGCCGGGGTGGGGAAGGGCACCATCTTCCATCGCTTCGGGAGCCGTGCCGGATTGCTGCACGAGATGGTCGCCGAAAGCGCGGTCACCCTGATGTCCGCCGTGACCGACGGTCCCCCGCCGCTGGGGCCCGGTGCGCCGGCCGATGACCGGCTGCTCGCGTTCTTCGCCGCCATGGCGCGGTTGGTGATCGACAATCTGGCGCTCATGGAGGTCTACCGGGTGGTCCCGCCGCATCCGCGTACCGAGGAGTTCCACCGTTTCTGGCGCGCCCATATCACCGCTCTGCTGGGCGAAGCGCGCCCGGACCTGGATGCGGAGACGGTCGGCCGATTGCTGCTGGACGGCCTCGCGGGCCAGACCGTGCCGGAAATGGTCCGCGCGGGTTCGACCGACCGCTTGCTGGCGGCCGTCGATCAGCAGGTGCGCTCGGTACTGCGCGCGCCGTGACTGCCGGTGGTCAGCGCACGTTGCGCGGCCGGAACTGGATGCTGATCCGCGGTCCGGTCGGCCGCCGGGTCTTGGGCACCGCGTGCTCCCAGGTGCGCTGGCAGGAGCCGCCCATGACCAACAGATCGCCGTGGCCGGGGTGGAAGCGCAGGCTCGGGCCACCGGCACGGGGGCGCAGCAGCAACGGGCGCGGGGCGCCCAGGGTGAGGATGGCGACCATGGTGTCGTGGGTGGCGCTGCGGCCGATGGTATCGCCGTGCCAGGCCACACTGTCGCGGCCGTCGCGGTAGTAGCACAACCCGGCGGTGCGGAACGGTTCGCCCAGTTCGGGCCCGTAGTAGGCGCTCAGCGTTTCGCGGGCCTCGTGCAGAACGGGGTCCGGTAGCGGGTCGGATTCGCCGTAGAAGCAGAGCAGTCGCGGGACGTCGACGACGCGGTCGTACATCTGCCGCCGCTCGGCCTGCCACGGCACCGTCGCGGCCAGCTGCTCGAACAGGTCGTCGGCGCCGCGTAGCCAGCCGGGGCGGAGATCGACCCAGGCGCCGTGGCTGAGCGGCGTGCGCGCGACGCCGGTCAGCGGGGCGAGTTCCGCCGCCCCGAAGCCGTCGAACAGCGAGCCCTGCAATGCCATGCCGACAGATTACCCCGAATTCGAACATACGTTCCCATGGGGGTGGTTGGTGGGTCCTCGGCTCCGCGGCCGTCCGGGACGGGCGCTCCGCGTCCCACCGCGGGCGGGTGCGCCCTTCGGCGTGCTGGCTGCCGGCCGGTTCCATGCCTCTGAACAGCGCGGATGCCGTATCAGCGGCCGTGTCAGGCAGCCGTCAGGGCGGTGTCAGCGGACTCGCCGACAGTAATCCCATGAGCAGCACAGCGAACAGCGCGATCGCGACGGACACGGTGTCCGTTGTTTCGAATTCCACCGCAGCATCCTCGAAGGAGTACGCCACCATGTCCGTCGCCCTGACCGACCAGGAACAAGCCACCCTCCGGACCGCCGCCTACGGTGCCCTGGCGTTGATGGCCGCCACCGGTGCGCCCCACTCGGCCGCGACCGACGGTTCCCGGGCACTGGCCTCGGCGACCGGCCTGGTCGGCCATGTGCTCGCCGCGAAGTCCGCGGATATCGCACTCACCGGAAAGACCGTCGCCGAACTGGCCGACCGTGTGTTCCCGGCCTTGAGTGCCGCAATGGACCTGCTGCGGAAAAAGGATGCGGCCGAGGCTGAGAACTTCCGCAGCACGATCGGCCTCGCTGTGGACGCGGCCGCCCGGCCCCGCCGGGGCGAGCCCGGCCCGGCGGCGGTCGAGATGGTCCGCAAGATCACCGCGGCCCTCGCCTCCGGTGCGGGATCGGCGGACGGCCGGACCGGTTCGGCTGCCGGACCGGATCGGCCGGAGTTGCGGAAGGCGCTCGAAGAGATCGTCGCGTCCGGTCTCACCGGTCTCACCGTGCGGGTGCACGATGAGCGGGGCGAGTGGGTCGGTAGTGCGGGGGTGGCCGAGTTGGGTGGTTCGGTGCCGCCGCCGGTCGACGGGCATGTCCGGATCGGTAGCAATACCAAGACGTTCGTCGCGACGCTGGTGTTGCAGTTGGTGGCCGAGGGCAGGATCGGGCTGGATGGTCCGGTGGTGGACTATCTGCCCGGATTCGGTTTCGATGAGCGGATCACGGTGCGGATGTTGTTGCAGCACACCAGTGGCCTGTTCAACTTCACCGGCGAGTACTACCCGGACGGGACGGTCGTGGCGGGTATCCCCTGCAACGTCTCGGGCAAAGAATGGGTGGACAACCGGTTCCACAGCTACGAGCCCGAAGAGCTGGTCCGGCTGGCGCTGTCGAAGCCGGCCCGGTTCGAGCCGGGCACGGACTGGAGCTATTCGAACACCAACTACGTGGTGGCGCGGCTGCTGATCGAGAAGGTCACCGGGCGGCCGCTCGCCCAGGAGATGCAGCGCCTGATCCTGGGACCGCTGGGTCTCACGGGCACGGTGGCGCCCACCACGCAGACCGCTGTTCCCGAGCCGCACGCCCACGCCTACTACCGCTACACGGATGCCGGAGCGGAACGGACGGTCGACGTCACCGAAGTCAACCCCTCCTGGATCTCCAGTGGCGGTGACATGATCTCGACCAGCCGTGACCTGCACACCTTCATCTCGGCGCTGAACAGCGGCAAGCTCCTGCCGGATCACCTGCTGGCCGAGATGCGCACCCCTCGCCCGACGGGTATCCCCGGGATGGGTTACGGCCTCGGGGTATTCGTCCAGGACACCGATGGTGGCACCGTCATCATGCACAACGGCGGCGCCGGGGGGCACGCGGCGCTGATGTACAGCACGCCCGATGGCGCCACGACGCTGACCGGCACGCTGAATTATGTGGACGATGCCGCGCTGTCGCTCGCCGCGGCGTTCCAGGAGGCGACCCGGCGACTCGTCGGGGAAGTATTCGGCGGCCCGGCCGATCCGGCTCTTCCGGTGGAATGAGCGCAAGGGTCGATACGCCCCCGAGCGCCGACCTGTTCCGGTAGGCATGCGACAGATCGCGAATCCGCGGCCGCGTCGAGCTTCAGAGCTCGGCGCGGCCTGCCGCTGTGTGAACCGTCCGCCCGATC
The DNA here is from genome assembly GCF_040609955.1 of Nocardia sp. NPDC004568. Classification (NCBI taxonomy): domain Bacteria; kingdom Bacillati; phylum Actinomycetota; class Actinomycetes; order Mycobacteriales; family Nocardiaceae; genus Nocardia; species Nocardia sp. NPDC004568. The sequence continues at coordinate 13,041 of NZ_JBEXLL010000074.1, read as the reverse complement.
CGGCGTGCCGTGGCGCCCGCCCACGTGCGTTGGTTCCGGCCGGATGGACTCGGCACCCGGCGGGCGAACATCAGGAATCGGCGGTGGCGGGGATCGCGCGCTCCACGGCGGTGCGCACCAGTTCGCGGGCCTGTTCCTCGGTGAAGACGCCGGGCAGGGTGAGGCGTTCGAGGATCAGCCAGTTCAGGGCGAGGAACAGGAGGACGACGGTGTCCTCGTCGCCGGGCATTCCGAAATCCAGGTGGTTGCGGATATTGAAGTCCAGGTCCGCGCGCACCCGCTCGGTGAGCAGGGCCTGAAGCTCGGGTCGCCGGGTGGCTTCCAATCGGAGTTCCAGGAGGGCGAGGTAGCCGGTGCGGAAGCGGGTGACGCGGTCGACGACCTCGGTCATGAGCTCGGTGACGGTCTCGCGGGTGCGTGGTCCGTGCAGGGCGGCCATGGCCGTCTCGTCGGGGATCAGGCGCTCGTAGTACCGGTGTCCCACCTGGACGAGTAGGTCGTCTCGGTTGCCGAAGTAGTTGGAGGCGGTGCCGGCCGGTACTGCCGCCGCTTTGTCCACCGCGCGGAAGGTCAGTCCCCGGGCCCCGTCTCGGGCCAGGACCTCGATCGATGCGTCCAGCAACGCCTTACGGCGTTCGGGATTCGTGCGGACCACTTGACACCACTCCATCTGTAGTACTACGGTTCAAACCACTTCGAACAGAGTACTACATCTGAGGCGGTAAGGGTTTGTAGCCCGCTCGGCCGTCCCCCTCGAAGTCCGGTCCGCACCGGTTTCACGAAAGGCGCAACCGATATGCGAAAACAGCACGGCACCTACCCCGTTCGAAACAACCAGCAGCGTTTCGTGGCTCGGCCCGTACCTCCGCGAGTGGCCGCCGCCCGCAACGCGGGGCCCCGGACCGGCAGGCGCGGGGCTCGCTGAGAGTGGAACCGAATCCGCCCGGCACCGGAATCCGGGCCGGACGGATTCGAATACGGCAGCGGACAACACCGGTGCGACCGGTACATCTACAGAAGAGGACAGACCACCCCATGCGCGACGTGAACCTCTGGAGTGAAGAATTCGGCACCGCGACGGATACGCCGATCCTGTTGATCATGGGGTCGATGTCGCAGGGCATTCTGTGGCCGGACGACTTCGTCGGCCGCCTGGTGGCCGGAGGGCGCCGGGTGATCCGGTACGACCACCGCGATACCGGTCTGTCGGACACGGTCGATTTCGCGGCGCATCCGTACACGTGGGGAGATATCAAGGACGATGTCTACCGCGTGCTGGACGCGCACGGACTGGAGAGTGCGCATCTGGTCTGCCATTCGGCGGGTGGGCTGCTCGGTCAGTTCGTCGCCGTGGAGCGGCCGGAGCGGGTGCGCTCGCTGACCGTGATCGGTTCCTCCCCGCTCGGCGGCGGCGAAGGCGCGGTCCTCATGCGGGCGCTGCTGGGGGAGCCGCAGCCCGCGGGTAGTTTGCCGGAGCCGACGCCCGAATTCGTCGAGTTCTACCGGACGCTGATGGCCGGCCCGCCGCCGGAGAACCGAGACGACCGGATCGCCGGCATGATCGCCGAGCAGCGCGTGCTGCACGGGGGCGGGTTGCCGTTCGACGAGGCCGCGGCACGCCATCTGCAGGAACGGATTCACGATCGCGCCCGGGACCTGACGGCCGTGGCCAACCACCGGCTGGCCGCGGCGGCCCGGCCGGACTTCGAACCGGTGGGCGTATTGCACCGGGTGCAGGCGCCCACGCTGGTCGTCGAAGGCAGCCACGAGCCGGCCAAACCGGGCCACGGCGCGCTCATTGCCGAGCAGATCCCCGGGGCCCGGCTGATGATCGTGGCGGGTATGGGCCATACATTGCCGCCGGAGGTCCACCAGGAGCTGGCGGGCGCCGTTCTCGCGCATACGGCCGGGTGACGGTTCACCGGATACCGCCCGCCGGCTCGGCGCGTAGTTCCACTGTGCGGTCCTGTTCGGCGGGGGTGCCGAACGGGACCGCCATGAACTCGGTCACCCCGACGTCGCCGAGCCGGGTCAACGTCCGCCTGATTCGCGCCGCGGTGCCCACGATCGCAATCTACTGCTCTCCACCGGGCCGGGCCGAAGGTGAGGAAACGGTGTGCGGACCGACCGGGCGCCGGAGATTCGAGGTTCGGAGCGCGCAGCTATCCGAGCCGGCAGCGGTTCAGTAGTTCGTGGGCGATATCGACGGCGGCGCGGTGGCATTCGTCGTCGGACAGCGGGAGATCGCCCATCATCGCCGTGCTCCAGCTGATCGCGAGCAGGGCCTGGCGGGCGTGGAACACATCGAGGGGGTCGCGCGCGGGCTCGGTCATCAGGTCCGCGAGCAGCCGGAACTGATAGCGCAGGCTCACCCCGAAGCCGAGTTCCCGGAACGCGGGCTGGTTCTCGTGCATGAACCGCACCATGTCGCGGCCCGTGCTGTGCAGCAGCTCGCCGTATCGATCGAGGATCTCCGCCGCGCGGGCCCGGCCCGCGGGGGTGCCTTCGGCCCAGCTGACGAGATCGTCGATACCGCTGCGGACATCGTCGGAGAGGCTGGCGACGATGTCCTCCTTGGTGCGGAAGTGGTAGTACAGCGCCGCTTTGGTGACACCGAGCCGCTCGGCGATCTGCCGCAACGAGGTCTTCTCGTAACCCTGTTCGGCGAACAGTTCCATCGCCACCGCGCGAATGCGGTCGCGGGTATCGCTGCGCCGAGCGCCCACGGGGCCCCCTTCTTCTGATTGACGGTTCGCAGGCCAGAGCCTAACGTCCCCGCTGCAACCGGTTACCAGCCGGTCGACAAGTAAGTACAGGGGAGAGAATCGTGTGCGAACCATCCGCCCAGGTGCCCACCGCCGGCGTGGCCATGACCGCGATCGGCGTCGCGCTCATCCGGGTCCGCGAAAGCGCGCGGCCCGACCGGCTCTACGACGATCCACTCGCCGCGGCCTTCGTGGCGGCGGCCCGCCCGGCCTTCACCGAGGAACGCTGGTCGCGGCTGGAGGCGCTGGCCGATCAGTTCTACGAAGGCCGCTCCCTGGCGGTCAAAGCCGTGGACGAGAGCTTCGGCGAGGCTGTGGCCGCCGGCTGCGGGCAGATCGTTCTGTTCGGGGCCGGGCTGGATACCCGGGCCTTCCGGCTCGGGCTGTCCGCCGGGACCGTGTTCTTCGAAGTGGACCTCCCCGAACTGTTCGATTTCAAGGAGCCGGTGCTGGCCGCGCGGCAGGCCCGGCCCGACTGTGTGCGCCGGGTGGTCCCGGCCGATCTGCGCGGGGACTGGGGGCGGGCACTGGTGGCCGCGGGATTCCGTCCCGGAGTCGCCACCCTGTGGGCGGAGGAGGGAGTCCTGAACTACCTGCCGCGGCCGGACGCGCAGGCCCTGATCGAGACGGTGACCGAACTGTCCGCGCCCGGGAGCCGTTTCGGCATCGGCCGGTTCCAGGTCGACGCCGCCGCCCCGCGGTACCGGGAACTGAGCGACCTCGTCTCCGGCGATTCCGCTGCCGCACGGCCGGTCAACGGTCTGGGCCCGGATGCGGAATCGTGGTTCACCGCGCACGGCTGGCGCACCACCTTTCGCGCCTGGAACGATCGCGTCGCCCCGTATGGGCGGCCCGGTCTCGGCGAGGTTCCGGGAATGGGTACCGTGCTCGCGGTCCGTGAATGACCGCTCACCGCTGTCGATAACCGCGATCACATCCCGCGGCACCGTCACCGGGCGTGGTCGCGTTCACACTTCGAGGCCGGTCCTCACCTGGTGAAAGTCGCCGTTGGGCGGCTGATAGGCTGCTCGGCGTAAGACATCCTTTAACGGACCGTCCAGTGAGGCGGGGAAGGAGGTCGGTATGGCCGTGCCCGAAGAACGCGGCGCTGCCGAGGCGACGTCACCTCCCGAGCGGCACACCCCGGAGTGGGTCGCGACAGGGCGCGAACTGCTCTCCGCCTCCGATGTCGGCCGCACGGTCGCGCGGATCGCGCATCAGATCATCGAGCGCACCGCCCTGGACTCGGGCGATCCCGATACGCCCCGGGTGGTTCTCATCGGTATCCCGACCCGCGGCACCACCCTCGCGCATCGGCTCACCGACAAGATCGAGGAATTCTCGGGAGTGCGGCCCGCGCTCGGCTCCCTCGACATCACGCTCTACCGCGACGATCTGCGCACCAAACCGCATCGGCCGCTGGAACGCACCTCGGTGCCGGACGGCGGGATCGAGGATGCGCTGGTCGTACTCGTCGACGATGTGCTCTTCTCCGGGCGCACGGTGCGCTCCGCCCTGGACGCGCTCCGGGATCTGGGCCGGCCGCGCGCCGTCCAGCTGGCGGTCCTGGTGGACCGCGGCCACCGCGAACTACCGATCCGCGCCGATTTCGTCGGCAAGAACGTACCCACCGCGCGCACCGAGGACGTGTCGGTGCTGTTGTCCGAACACGACGGCCGCGACGGGGTTTTCCTGCATCAGGGGGAGGGACAGTGAGACATCTGCTGACGGTGACCGACCTCGATCGCGACACCGCCACCGAACTGCTCGACGAGGCGGAGCGATTCGAGCAGGCACTGCTGGGCCGCGAAGTGCGCAAACTCCCCACCCTACGCGGGCGCACGGTGATGACGGTGTTCTTCGAGAACTCCACCCGCACCCGGGTCTCCTTCGAGGTCGCCGGCAAATGGATGAGCGCCGATGTGATCAATGTGAGCGCGAGCAGCTCCTCGGTCGCCAAAGGGGAATCGCTGCGCGATACCGCGCTCACCCTGCACGCCGCGGGTGCCGACGCGCTCGTCGTTCGGCATCCCGCTTCGGGTGCGGCGCATCAGATCACCCGCTGGTTCGAGGACTGGTCGCGGCAGTCGGGCAGTTCGGTGCCCGCGGTGATCAATGCCGGGGACGGCACCCATCAGCACCCCACCCAGGCGCTGCTCGACGCGCTGACCCTGCGGCAGCGGCTCGGCGATATCGCTGGCAAACGGGTGGTGATCGTCGGCGATATCCTGCACAGCCGGGTGGCCCGGTCCAACGCTTTCCTGCTGTCCACGCTCGGCGCGGAGGTGGTACTCGTCGCACCGCGCACGTTGCTGCCGGTGGGTGTCGAGGGCTGGCCGGTGCGGGTCTCGACGGACCTGGATTCCGAACTGCCCGGCGCCGACGCCGTCCTCATGCTGCGGGTCCAGGCAGAGCGGATGAACGGCGGATTCTTCCCGTCGGCCCGCGAGTACTCGATCCGCTACGGCCTCTCGGAGCGACGGCTGGCGTTGCTCGACGAACAGGCGGTGGTGCTGCACCCCGGCCCGATGCTGCGCGGTATGGAGATCGCGTCGTCGGTGGCCGATTCGCCGCGCGCCGCCGTATTGCAACAGGTGACGAATGGAGTCCATATGCGCATGGCGGTGCTGTTCCGCCTGCTGGTCGGAGTGCAGGAGGCCGCGGCGTGAGCGAGTCGGGCCCGGAGTCGGCAGCGGAGCGTAACCACGGAGGGCCCTCGCGCACGCCCCGGGAACACAGCGTGAGCGAGTCGGGCCCGGAGTCGGCAGCGGAGCGTAACCACGGGGGGCCCTCGCGCACGCCCCGGGAACACAGCGTGAGCGAGTCGGTGCTGATCACCGGGGTGCGGCCGTACGGCGAGGGCGAGCCGGTGGATGTGCTGATCACCGGTGGCGTGATCCAGCGGATCGGCACGGGCCTGCCGGCCGCGGACGCCGAGATCGTCGACGGCGCCGGGCAGGTGCTACTGCCCGGATTCGTGGATCTGCACACCCACCTGCGCGAACCCGGCCGCGAGGACACCGAGACCATCGAATCGGGGTCCGCCGCCGCGGCGCTGGGTGGTTACACCGCGGTCTTCGCCATGGCCAACACCTCGCCGGTCGCCGATACCCAGGTGGTCACCGACCACGTGTGGCGGCGCGGGCAGGAAGTCGGGCTGGTCGATGTGTACCCGGTGGGTGCGGTGACCGTGGGCCTGGCCGGCGCGCAGCTCGCCGAGATGGGCACCATGGCCACCGGCGCGGGTGCCGTGCGCATGTTCTCCGACGACGGGCACTGTGTGCACGATCCGCTCATCATGCGGCGCGCGCTGGAGTACGCACGCTCGCTGGGCGTGCTCGTCGCGCAGCACGCGGAGGAGCCCCGGCTCACCTCCGGCGCGGTGGCGCACGAGGGACCGACCGCGGCCCGGCTGGGTCTGGCGGGGTGGCCGCGGGCCGCGGAGGAATCCATCGTCGCGCGTGACGCGCTGCTGGCCCGGGACGCGGGCGCACGGGTCCACATCTGCCACGCTTCCACAGCCGGCACCGTGGAATTGGTGAAATGGGCCAAAGCGCAAGGTATTTCGATCACGGCCGAGGTCACGCCGCATCATCTGCTGCTGACCGATGCCCGCCTGGAAACCTATGACGCGGTGAACAAGGTGAACCCGCCGCTGCGCGAGGGCTCCGATACCGAGGCGCTGCGGCAGGCGCTGGCGGACGGCATCGTGGACTGTGTCGCCACCGATCACGCCCCGCACGCCGAACAGGACAAATGCTGCGAATTCGCCGCGGCGCGGCCCGGGATGCTGGGTCTGGAGACCGCGTTGTCCATTGTGGTGCAGACCATGGTGCGGCCCGGTCTGCTGGACTGGCGCGGGGTCGCCCGGGTGATGAGTGAACGGCCCGCCGAGATCGTCGGCCTCGACGACCAGGGCCGCCCGATCGCCGAGGGCGAGCCCGCCAACCTGGTGTTGGTCGATCCGGAGGCCACCTGGACCGTGGAGGGCGGCGACCTCGCGAGTATCGCGAGCAACACCCCCTACCAGGCGATGACGCTGCCCGGGCGGGTCACCGCCACACTGCTGCGCGGCCGGATCACCGCCCGCGACGGAGTGGCCGCCGCCCCCGCGGGTATACGGGTAGGAGGGCGCTGATGGAGCGGACACTGTGGGTGATCGGCTGCGTGCTGCTGTGGGCACTGTTCGTCTATCTGATGTACCGGGGCTGGCGTAACCGTGCCGCCCGGCAGGCCGACCGTATCGGTGACCTGCCTCCGGTCCCGGAGGAGACGGGCGCGCGGATTCTGGACCCGACCACCGGCCTCTACCTCGGCAGCACCATCGCGCCGAGCTGGCAGGACCGGATCGCGGTCGGTGATCTCGGGTTCCGCGCCGCCGCGGAACTCACCCGCTTCGAGAAGGGAATCCTGCTGGCACGGCAGGGCGCGTCCGCGATCTGGATTCCGGAGCAGTCCATCTCCGCGATCCGCACCGAACGCGGACACGCGGGCAAGGTCATGAGCGAGGGCGGAGTACTGGTCATCCGCTGGACACTGCCGAGCGGGACCGAGATCGACACCGGGTTCCGCGGCGACGACAAGACGGTGTATCCGGCCTGGGCGCGGGCAACGACGGGAGACGACGAGAAATGACGACAACTACGGACGCGGCCCTGGTCCTGGAAGACGGGCGGGTCTTCCGCGGTACCGCCTACGGCGCGGTGGGCCAGACCCTCGGCGAGGCGGTGTTCTGCACCGCCATGACCGGGTATCAGGAAACCCTCACCGATCCCAGCTATCACCGGCAGATCGTGGTGGCCACCGCCCCGCAGATCGGCAATACCGGCTGGAACGACGAGGACGACGAATCGCGGCAGATCTGGGTGGCGGGCTACGCGGTCCGCGATCCCGCGCGCCGTGCCTCGAACTGGCGCGCCAACAACACCCTGCCGGGAAAGCTGGAACAGCAGAACATCGTCGGCATCGCCGGTATCGACACCCGTGCGGTGGTGCGGCATCTGCGCAGCCGTGGCTCGATGAAGGCGGGAATCTTCTCCGGCCCGGCGCTCGCCGATACCGAGGAACTGCTCGCCCGGGTCACCGGTCAGCCGTCCATGCTGGGCGCCGATCTCGCCGGTGAGGTCAGTACCGATCGGATCTACACCGTGGAATCGGAGGGCACTCCCCGGTTCACCGTGGTCGCCGTCGACCTCGGGATCAAATCCAACACCCCGCGGATGTTCGCCGCCCGGGGGATGCGGGTGCACGTGGTCCCGTCCTCGACGAGCCTGGACAAGATCCTCGAACTGAAACCCGACGGCGCGTTCCTGTCCAACGGTCCGGGCGACCCGGCCACCGCCGATACCGCCGTCGCCCTGACCCAGGGCATCCTCGACAAGGGGCTGCCGCTGTTCGGTATCTGCTTCGGCAACCAGATCCTGGGCCGGGCGCTGGGCCGCGGCACCTACAAGATGAAATTCGGGCACCGGGGGATCAATATCCCGGTCGTCGAACACGAGACCGGCCGTATCTCCATCACCGCGCAGAACCACGGGTTCGCGCTGGAGGGGGAGCGCGGCGAGCAGTTCGACACCCCGTTCGGCAAAGCCGAAGTCAGCCATGTCTGCGCCAACGACGGCGTCGTGGAGGGGGTGCGCCTGCTGGACGGCCGCGCCTTCTCCGTGCAATACCACCCGGAAGCGGCCGCCGGTCCCCATGACGCCGCGTACTTGTTCGACCGGTTCTCCGGTCTTATGGAGGGAGCCTGATGCCACGCCGTACCGACCTCGAACACATTCTGGTCATCGGTTCGGGCCCGATCGTCATCGGTCAGGCGTGCGAGTTCGACTACTCGGGAACCCAGGCGTGCCGGGTGCTGCGCGCCGAGGGGCTGCGCGTCTCACTGGTCAACTCCAATCCGGCGACCATCATGACCGACCCGGAATTCGCCGATTCCACCTACGTGGAACCGATCACCCCGGAATTCGTCGAAAAGGTCATCGAGAAGGAACGTCCCGACGCGCTGCTGGCCACGCTCGGTGGGCAGACCGCGCTGAACACCGCGGTCGCGCTGCACGAGCGCGGGGTGCTGGAGAAGTACGGGGTCGAGCTGATCGGCGCCGATTTCGATGCCATCCAGCGCGGTGAGGACCGGCAGAAGTTCAAGGACATCGTGGCGCGGGTCGGCGGGGAGAGCGCCCGTTCCCGGGTCTGCTACACCATGGACGAGGTCCGCGACACCGTCGCGGAACTGGGCTTCCCGGTCGTGGTGCGGCCCTCGTTCACCATGGGCGGGCTCGGGTCCGGAATGGCCTACGACGAGACCGATCTCGATCGGATCGCCGGCGGCGGCCTGGCTGCCTCGCCGACCGCGAACGTGCTGATCGAGGAGTCCATCCTCGGCTGGAAGGAATACGAACTCGAGCTGATGCGCGACGGACGCGACAATGTCGTGATCGTCTGCTCGATCGAGAACGTGGACCCGATGGGTGTGCACACCGGCGACTCCATGACCGTCGCCCCCGCCCTCACCCTCACCGACCGCGAATACCAGAAGATGCGCGATCTCGGTATCGCGATCCTGCGCGAGGTCGGGGTGGACACCGGCGGCTGCAATATCCAGTTCGCGGTGGATCCCACGGACGGCCGCCTCATCGTCATCGAGATGAACCCGCGCGTCTCGCGGTCCTCGGCGCTGGCGTCCAAGGCCACCGGGTTCCCGATCGCCAAGATCGCGGCCAAACTGGCCATCGGGTACACACTCGACGAGATCGTCAACGACATCACCAAAGAGACCCCGGCCTGTTTCGAACCCACCCTCGACTATGTCGTGGTGAAGGCGCCACGGTTCGCGTTCGAGAAGTTCCCCGGCGCCGACCCCACTCTGACCACCACCATGAAATCGGTGGGCGAGGCCATGTCGCTGGGCCGCAATTTCGCCGAGGCGCTCGGTAAGGTGCTGCGCTCGCTGGAGACCAAAGCGGCCGGGTTCTGGACCGCCGCCGATGGTAAGTGGGCACCGGCCTCCACCGATCAGGCCGATATCGACGCCGCGATCGCGGAGATCCTCGCGGATCTGCGCACCCCCACCGAGGGCCGGATCTACCAGGTGGAACGCGCCCTGCGGTTCGGCGCGAGCATCGAGGACGTCGCCGCCGCCTCCGGGATCGACCCGTGGTTCGTCGCCGAGATCGCCGGACTGGTGGACCTGCGCACCGAACTGCTGGAGACCCCCGTTCTGGACGAATCGCTGCTGCGGCGGGCGAAGTACCACGGCCTCTCCGATCGCCAGATCGCCGAACTGCGGCCGGAACTGGCCGGTGAGAGCGGTGTCCGCGCCCTCCGGCACCGGCTCGGGGTGCGGCCGGTGTTCAAAACGGTCGATACCTGTGCCGCCGAATTCGAGGCCAAGACCCCGTATCACTACTCGGCCTACGAACTCGACCCCGCGGCCGAATCCGAGGTCGCCCCGCAGCCCGATCGCGACAAGGTGATCATCCTGGGTTCCGGGCCCAACCGCATCGGCCAGGGCATCGAATTCGACTACTCGTGCGTCCACGCCGCGCAGACGCTGTCGGCGGCCGGCTACGAGACCGTCATGGTCAACTGCAACCCGGAAACGGTGTCCACCGACTACGACACCGCCGACCGCCTCTACTTCGAACCGCTCACCTTCGAGGACGTGCTCGAGGTCTACCACGCCGAATCCGAGTCCGGCACGGTCGCCGGGGTGATCGTGCAGCTCGGCGGGCAGACCCCGCTCGGGCTCGCGGAACGGCTCACCGCCGCCGGGGTGCCGGTGGTCGGCACCAGTGCCGCCGCCATCGACCTCGCCGAGGATCGTGGGGAATTCGGTGACGTGCTGATCGCCGCCGGGCTGCCCGCGCCCAAGTACGGCACCGCCACCACCTTCGAGCAGGCCCGCAAGATCGCGGCCGATATCGGCTATCCGGTCCTGGTGCGCCCCTCGTATGTGCTGGGCGGTCGCGGTATGGAGATCGTCTACGACGAGCAGTCCCTCGAGGGCTACATCTCCCGCGCCACCGAACTCAGCCCCGAACATCCGGTGCTGGTGGACCGGTTCCTGGAAGACGCCATCGAAATCGACGTGGACGCGCTCTGCGACGGCGACGAGGTCTTCCTGGGCGGTGTCATGGAGCATATCGAGGAAGCCGGTATCCACTCCGGCGACTCCGCCTGCGCGCTGCCACCGATCACCCTGGGCCGCAGCGATATCGAGGCGGTACGCCGCTCCACGATCGCCCTGGCCAAGGGAATCGGCGTGAAGGGCCTGCTGAACGTGCAGTACGCGCTCAAGGACGATGTCCTCTACGTCCTCGAGGCCAATCCACGCGCCAGCCGCACCGTCCCGTTCGTCTCCAAGGCCACCGCGGTGCCGCTGGCCAAGGCGGCCGCGCGGATCATGCTCGGCGCCACCATCGCCGAACTCCGCGCCGAGGGCATGCTGCCCGAGGGCGACGGCGGGCATGTCGCGCTGGACGCTCCGGTGGCGGTCAAGGAAGCGGTGCTGCCCTTCCACCGCTTCCGCAGGGCCGACGGGAGCCAGGTGGATTCGCTGCTCTCGCCGGAGATGAAGTCCACCGGTGAGGTCATGGGCATCGACGCCGACTTCGGCACCGCCTTCGCCAAGAGCCAATCCGCGGCGTACGGGTCGCTGCCCACCGAGGGCACCGTGTTCGTCTCCATCGCCAATCGTGACAAACGCGCCATGGTGTTCCCGGTGAAACGCCTGCACGATCTCGGCTTCCGCATCCTGGCCACTGCCGGAACCGCGGAAATGCTGCGCCGCAACGGAATCCCCTGCGAACAGGTCCGCAAACACTCGGAGCCGGTCTCCGCGGCGGGCGGAAACACACCCCCGCAGCCGTCCATCGTCGACCAGATCCGCGACGGAGAGGTCGATATGGTCTTCAACACCCCCTACGGCAACTCCGGGCCCCGGGTGGACGGCTACGAGATCCGCAGCGCCGCGGTCGGCGTCAATATTCCCTGTATCACTACGGTCCAGGGCGCCGCGGCGGCCGTCCAGGGCATCGAGGCCAGTATCAACGGCGGACTGGGTGTGCGGTCGCTGCAGGAACTGCACTCGGCGTTGCGCGGCTGAGGGCGCGGGCGATGACGACCACGACGTTCGGTGAGCGGCTGGCCGCCGCCATGAACACCCACGGTCCGATCTGCGTCGGGATCGATCCGCACCCCGCCCTCCTCGAGGCCTGGGGGCTGTCCGACGACGCCGACGGGCTCGAGGCCTTCGCGGAGCGCTGCGTGGAAGCCTTCGACGGCACGGTGGCGTTGGTCAAACCACAGGTCGCCTTTTTCGAGGCCTACGGCGCCGCCGGGATCGGGGTGCTCGAACGCACCATCGAGGTGCTGCGCGCCTCGGGCACCCTCGTTCTGGCCGACGCCAAACGCGGCGATATCGGCTCCACCATGGACGCCTACGCCCGCACCTGGCTCGGCGACGGTCCGCTGGCGGCGGACGCGGTCACCGTCTCGCCCTATCTGGGCTTCGGTGCCCTGCGTCCCGCCCTCGAGCTGGCCCACGCCGAGCATCGCGGCGTATTCGTCCTGGCCGCCACCTCCAACCCCGAAGCCGCGCAGATCCAGCAGGCGACGGTGGGCGGCCGCACCGTCGCGCAGACGGTGGTCGACGACGCCGCTCAGCTGAACCCCGCCGGCCGCCCGGGTTCGGTCGGGGTGGTGGTCGGCGCCACGCTCACCGAGATCCCGGATCTCAGCATGCTGAACGGCCCCGTACTCCTACCGGGAGTGGGGGCGCAGGGAGGCACCGCGGACAAGGTCCGGGGATTGCTGCCGCAACCGCTGTGGCGGGCGGCGGTACCGAATGTGTCGCGGGACGTGCTCCGCGCGGGGCCCTCGGTCGAGGCGTTGCGCGGTCGGCTGGCGGAGTTCCAGGAGGAGTTCGCCTTCCTGCGGTGAACGGTTTTCCGCCACCACTTCGAACCGGTTGTCCTTCGCGGTCGGCCCGCGCGCCGCGCCATCGGGCGCGCGGGTTCTCGCGCTTGGCGAATACTGCCCGCCGAACGTCTTTTCGGCAGCCGCACGCTCGCGGCGCCGGGTCGGGTGAGCGATGCCGGTTGCCTACGGCGAGGTTCACCGTCGTGGGTCGCTTCGGGGCCCGCGGGGCAGCAGCAGTGCGCGTCTGTCACCGGGCTTGCTCGTGAAGGTGCTGTGTTTTTTGGCGCGCCTTCGGCGCGCGGGGTTGAGGCCCCCTTGGTCTCGCCGTTTCGGCCTCGAGACTTGCGCTTCGCGC